>CAUUCX010000036.1:0-8554 GCA_963543615.1 uncultured Eubacteriales bacterium
GTTCGTTTACGCTGTTAACAAAGAGATCGGCTTCATAGCGCGACTTGATATCGAGTATTCCGGAGAGCTGCCCGTATACGGGATGTTCAACCGATGTGTTGATGACAACGCCTCCGAAATCCACTACGGTATATAGTTCGTCTTGAAGCCGATCGTTAAAATGGCGGCAAACGATTATCCCTTCATAGGGATATCGTTTTATCGCCTCTTCTCCATGTTTATATCCTCTGGGTGTGGATACTATTTCTTCTCCGGCTGCTCGTAATATGGCGATATCTCCCACAATTATTTGCCGGCTCACGCCGAAGATCTCCGCAAGGGAACTTGCGGTTATCGGAGAGGGAAAACTGTCTTTGATTTTTTTCAGTATTTCCTTTCTTCTGTTATCTGACATGATCAACCTCTGTTTATCAATAATCCCTTCTTCTGCGGATAACTGCAGATTATAAGTCCAATTTGTAATCACCGATTTTTATTTTTCCGGTCTTTCTAAAGAGCTTGTCAAAGCATAATGAGAGCACTGCCGGCAGGAATATGTGCAGCAGGAGTATCAAAAGCAATATCTTGAGCGTGAATCCCATGGCGGTAAATGTTCCTATCTGTCCGACAAAACCCGATGTCCCCATCCCTGCACCGATCGGAATGTTCTGCATTTTGAATATGCAGGTGGATACGGGGCCTAAAATTGCGGCTGCCAAAGTCGGCGGCAGGAGAATCCACCAATTTTTTATTATATTCGGAACCTGAAGCATAGATGTTCCTATCCCCTGCGCGAGCAGGCCGCCCACTCCGTTATCCCTGTAAGATATTACGGCAAAACCCACCATTTGAGCACAGCAGCCTACAGTAGCGGCACCGCCCGCTATGCCTGAAAGCGCAAGCATAATGCACAGTGCGGCGCTGGATATCGGGGCGGTCAGCACGAGTCCCACCACCACAGCCACTATGATTCCCATCCAGAAAGGCTGCATCTCGGTTGCGGTCATTATCAATTTCCCAAGCGCCGTCATCAATCCGCCGATAGCGGGTCCGAAGAGTTTTGCAGCGAGCATTCCTCCCATGATCGTAACGGCGGGAGTTAATATTATATCTATTTTCGTTTCCTTTGAGATGGCTTTGCCGAGCTCCGCCCCGATGGCGGCAGCTATAAATGCGCCCGCCGGACCGCCGGATGCTTCAAACATACTGCTCGTTACGGTGGCGCCCATGCTTCCCGTAATTGCACTTGCAAATAAAACGAGCGGCGGTGATTTCAATCCCCAAGCGACAGCTATTCCTATTGCCGGACCCATCAGCCCCATCGCTATTGAACCGGATTCGATGCAGAAGCCGGAGAAAGGATTTTCTCCCAAGAGTATTGCCGATTGTTCTCCCAGCGTTTTCATTATCACTCCTATGAGAAGCGATGCAAAAAGTCCTAATGCCATAGCGGACAGAGCATCTTGCAGATATCTCTTTACCGAGAACTCTATATCTTTTTTCCTTAAGAATGCTTTGAATTTGGACTGTTTGCTTATTTCATTGTTTTCCATTTCACGGTCTTCCTTTCGTGTGAATCAATATTAGAAGAAATTACAATATCTCAATGAATCGGTTCCTGTTAAATCAGCTCTTGCCGGAACCCGATTCTGAAAGATATCTTAACATTGTGTTATGACATGTGTCAAGACATCTATTCGGGAGCTTGGATAACTCGCCTTCTCACCCTTTATCGGTTTTTTGGGCAAAACTTGAAAAAGCGGGTAAAAAATGTTAATATCAAGGTCATGCGGCATTTTTATGCCTGAATTATGGCGGAATATAGAGAATTGTGCATTGCGAAAGCGATGCTGCGGGACAAAATTTATGATCAAAGAAATAGAATTGAAATACACGCTCAAGGATAGAAAACAGGCGGAAGAAATTTGGGAAGATCCCGTTTTGTATGCCGCTTGTAATCTTGAAACCAGAGAGAGTGTATGTATGAGCACGATATATTTTGATACGCGCGACAGCATTCTTGCGCGTAGCGGCATGTCGCTGCGGATACGGCGCGAGGGTGAACATTCCGTGCTTTCTATAAAGAATAAGGGGATCACGGAAAACGGCTTGCACAGAAGAGATGAAAACAATATGCCCTATACCGGTGAAGTGGATGAAAATACCGTTTTTCGGCCGGATAGGGATATGCTTGCCGAAAGCGAACTGGGCAGCCGCTTGCTCAAGCTGATAGATGATCGGGATTTGTATCCGGTCATACATATGAATTATCTGCGGCGGCGTTTTCGCATGGACAGCGGAGACTCTTTTGTGGAAGTGGCAATTGACACGGGGGAGATATCTACTGAAACGGCATCTATACCCGTTTGTGAGCTCGAAATAGAGCTTTATTCCGGAGATGTAGACGATATGATTGCATTCGGGAACAGGCTTGCGGACAGATACGGCATTGAGCGCGAAGATATTACCAAGTATGCCAGAGGACTCGAATTGCTCGAAAACCGATTGTGCATGACAAATGAATAAATTTGCAGTCGGCCTTACTGATGCGAATGGCGGGAAAAGCTTGCAAAACCTTTACTTTTAAGGTGTTTTATTGTATACTGATTGGCGTTACTACGACAATTATATTTTGTTGGTTGGAGGAAAAAAAGATTTATGAAAGCTGAATTTAAGTCAAAAGAGAAAAATATAGCCACATTCACTATGGAGTTTTCTTCAGATGAGTTCGATGCCGCTTTAGATGAGGCATTTAAGGCAAATAGAAACAGGTATCCCATTGACGGTTTTAGGAAAGGCAAGGCACCTCGTAAATTGATAGAGGCGCATTACGGTGCGGGAGTGTTTTTTGATGATGCCGTCAATGCGCTCTTATCGACAAATTACGGTAAAACTTTAGATGATTTGAAGATTGAAGCCATCGCACCGCCTGAAATCGATTTATCCGATTTGGATGCGGGAAAAGCTTTTACAGCGACGATAAAAGTTGAAACATATCCCGAGTTTGAAGTCAAAGATTATAAAGGGGTGAAAGTAAAGCGTGAGGAAAAGAAAATCCTCAAGGCTGATGTTGATAAGGAAATGGAGATTCTGCTCAAAAGAAACTCCAGAATGGAAGTCGTTGAAGGCCCGGCAAAGAATGGCGACATGGTTCTGATGGATTTCTCGGGTTCGGTTGACGGCAAAAAATTTGATGGAGGCAGCGCCGAACATTATCCTTTGAAACTCGGTTCAAATATGTTCATTCCGGGATTTGAAGAACAGCTTATAGGGCTTTCCGCCGGTGAGGAGAAAGATGTTGAAGTGACTTTCCCCGAAGATTATGGTGTGGAACAGCTCGCCGGGAAGCCCGCGGTATTTTCCTGCAAGGTGCATGAGGTGAAGCGTGAAGAAATGCCTACACTTGATGATGAATTCGCAAAGGATGTCAGCGAATTTGATACTCTTGCGGAGCTCAAAGCCGATACGAAGAAAAAATTACAGGAAAAAGCGGCTGAAGAAGCCGATAAAAAAGTGAAATCCGATGCCATGGACGAGGTGATGAAGAATAACGATATCGATGTTCCCGATATAATGGTTGAAGATGAAATCGATATGATGATTAAAGAATTTGATAACAATCTCAAAATGCAGGGTATGAATTTGGAAAACTACCTTAAGTTTGTGGAAGGCGGCATGGAAACATTCAGATCTGACATCAGCGGGGATGCAAGAAACAGAGTTAAGAACAGAATGATCATAAAAAAGATCGCCGAGCAGGAAGATTTTGCCGTAACCGATGCGGAAATCGATGAAGAGCTTGAAAGCCTCGGCAAGCAATACAATATGGAACTTGCCAAAGTCAAAGAAGTCATGGGTGAACAGCTCGACAGCGTAAAGGAAAATATCAAATTCAAGAAAGCCGTTAACTTTGTCTCGGACAATGCAGCGGTTGAAAAATAGTATAAACATTGGGGTTATTTGCAGTTGGGGAGGGTATAATGGGATTAGTACCTTATGTGATAGAACAAACGGCAAGAGGGGAGCGTTCATATGATATTTATTCGCGCTTGCTGAAAGATAGGATTATTTTTCTCGGGGAGGCGATAGATGATTATGTTTCGAGTCTTATTGTCGCGCAGCTGCTTTTTTTGGAAGCGGAGGATGCCGAAAAGGATATAAGCATTTACATAAACAGTCCCGGCGGCTCCGTTACCGCAGGACTTGCGATATACGATACAATGCAGTACATAAAGCCCGCTGTATCGACTATTTGTGTGGGTATGGCGGCGAGCATGGGGGCATTTTTGCTTGCGGCAGGTGAAAAGGGTAAAAGATTTGCTCTGCCGAATGCGGAGATAATGATACATCAACCGCTCGGAGGGGTTAACGGTCAGGCTGAAGATATCAAAATCCATGCGGAGCATATAATAAAGACCAGAGAAAAGCTGAATCTTATTTTGAGCGAACGAACGGGACAGAAATTGGAGAAAGTTGCAAGGGATACGGATAGGGATAATTTTATGAGCGCCGAGTCCGCATTGGCATATGGTCTTATTGATCATGTAATAGCGAAACGATGAGAAGATTTGCGTTAATGCGATTCGGCATTTTTGAAAGGGGATTTTTATGAACGATTATGGCGATATTGACATCGTAAAATGCTCGTTTTGCGGCAGGGGACAGCATGAGGTGCGTCGTCTTATGGCGGGGCGCGAGGCGTATATTTGCGATGAATGCGTCAGCATCTTCAAGGAAGTGCTCGACGAGGAGTTTAATGTCGATTTTTCCGATTTTCAAGTGCAGCATATATACAAGCTGCCGAAACCGAAAGATATCGTTGCGGAGTTGTCGGAATATGTAATCGGGCAGTTTGATGCGAAAAAAGCGCTTTCGGTGGCGGTGTATAATCATTACAAGCGCATAAACGACAAGGCAGGCGTCGAGAACGACGATGTGGAAATTCAGAAAAGCAATATTGTAATGATAGGTTCCACCGGCTCGGGCAAAACGCTGCTTGCACAGACTTTGGCCAAAATTTTGGAGGTTCCTTTTGCTATAGCGGATGCGACCGCTCTTACGGAAGCCGGCTATGTAGGGGAAGATGTTGAAAATATTTTACTCAAATTGCTGCAGGCGGCGGATTGGGATATTGACAAAGCGCAGCGAGGCATAGTGTATGTCGATGAGATTGATAAGATTGCCAGAAAATCGGATAATGTATCGATAACACGCGATGTTAGCGGCGAAGGGGTGCAACAGGCGCTTCTTAAGATTCTTGAGGGGACTGTGGCAAATGTTCCTCCGCAGGGCGGCAGAAAGCACCCGCATCAGGAATTTATTCCTTTTGATACGACAAATGTATTGTTTATCTGTGGCGGCGCTTTTGACGGACTCGATAAGATTATTCAAAAGAGGATAGGTGAGAAAGTCATCGGTTTTAACGCGGATTTAAGCGATGCTGATGATAAAACCGAAATGAGCAGAATTCTCTCAAAGCTTCAGCCGGAGGATTTGTTGCAATATGGATTGATTCCCGAATTTGTGGGGCGTTTACCCGTTATGGTAACTCTTTCGGGATTGGATGAGGAAGCCCTCGTGAAAATAATCAAGGAGCCGAAAAACGCGCTAATCAAACAGTATCAAAAATTGTTTGCAATAGACGATGTGGAGCTTGAGATTGATGATGATGCGGTCAGAGAGGTTGCAAAAAAGGCTCTTGAAAGAAAGACCGGCGCAAGGGGACTCAGGAGCATCATGGAAGATATAATGATGGATATCATGTACGATATCCCATCCAGAGAAGATATTGAAAAATGTATAATCACCAAGGAGACGGTTTTGGGTGAAAGTATGCCTACCTTGATATCGGTCGGAACCGATAAAAAGAAGCAAGATCCCGGCAATAAGGCAACGGCGTAATCAGGACTGAATGAAATCGGGTGGCATTCGCCTCCCGCTTTTGTTTAACGGTAATTGGAGAACAGCATGATTGAAAACAAAGAAGATATTAAAGAGATTTATGAGGAATACATGGATTTACCGCTAATACCGCTGCGCGGTCTTACGGTATTTCCCAATGTTGTAATAAATTTTGATGTCGGCAGATCCAAATCCGTAAAGGCTCTTGAGAAAGCGATGGTTATGGAGCAGCGAGTTTTTCTCGTTTCTCAAAAGGATGCATCAACGGAGCTGCCGACAAGCGAAGAATTTTATCATGTCGGCACGATCGGCAAGATAAAGCAGATGCTGAAATTGCCCGGAGATCTTGTCAGGATTCTCGTGGAGGGAGAAGCGCGCGGGCAAATAGAAGAAATCATCAGTGATGAGCCGTTTTTCAAGTGTCGGGTACGCTCAATCGACAATGTCTCGCAGCCGGATAGTGAGGATATGGCTGCTCAAGAAATAAGATTGACCGCTCTTATGCGAACGCTCATAGATTCGTTCGGCACATATGCCGATCTCAACCCGTCAATTCCGGATGAGGCGCCGGCTGCCGTCACTTCACTTGAAAATCCTGCGCTGATGGCGGATATCATCGCTTCTCACCTTGATGTAAAGGTCGAGGATAAGCAGAGAATCCTGGAAGCATTTGATATCGAAGAAAGATTAAATGCTCTGATTGAAATTTTAGGCAGGGAAATTCAGATAATTACATTGGAAGAAGCTATCAACAGCAAAGTGCGCGGGCGTTTAAGCAAGCATCAGCGGGAGTATTATCTTCGTGAGCAATTGCGGACTATACAAGAGGAATTGGGCGGAGATTATTACGACGAAGCGGATGAAGTGGATAAATGGCGCAAGGCGATGGACGATAAATCCGTGCCTGAAAAAGTGCGCAAGACCGTTGAAAAAGAAATAAAAAAGTTGTCGGCGGCTCAACAGGGATCGGCGGAAGCCGCGGTTATCAGGAGCTATATTGAAAACATAGTTGAACTTCCTTGGAATTGTTTTTCCGATACCAATGATGATTTGCATCTTGCGGAGAAAATTTTGAATGAGGATCATTACGGGCTTAAAAAAGTTAAGGAAAGAATCCTCGAATATTTGGCGGTAATCAAGCTGTCAAATGCGATAAAAGGGCCTATCCTTTGCCTTGTCGGACCGCCGGGCGTCGGAAA
Organism: uncultured Eubacteriales bacterium; assembly: GCA_963543615.1. GTDB lineage: Bacteria > Bacillota > Clostridia > Peptostreptococcales > Anaerovoracaceae > CAUUCX01. The sequence goes on from CAUUCX010000036.1 coordinate 7,080, forward strand.
AACTTCCATCGCCAAATCAATCGCGCGTGCTACCAATAGAGAATTTGTCAGAATGTCGCTGGGCGGCGTGCGTGATGAGGCTGAAATAAGGGGGCATAGGCGCACATATATAGGCGCAATTCCGGGCAGAGTTATGCACGGCATAAAGGATGCCGACAGCTCAAACCCCGTTTTCCTGCTTGATGAGGTCGACAAGATAGGCAATGATTTCAGAGGCGATCCTGCATCTGCATTGCTTGAAGTCCTGGATCCTGAACAGAACAAAGAATTTGTAGATCATTATCTGGAAGTGCCTTTTGATTTGTCCAAAGTGCTGTTTATCACTACGGCAAATTCTCTTGACACCATTCCGCTGCCTTTGCTCGATCGCATGGAGGTGATTGAAGTTCCGAGTTATACCGAAGAAGAAAAGGTCAAGATTGCGCAGCAGTATTTAATTCCTAAAAAGATAGAAGAACACGGGCTCAAGAAAAAGAATGTCAAATTTACGGTGCCCGCGGTTCATGATATAATTAACTACTACACCAGAGAACCGGGCGTTCGCAGTTTGGAGCAGGAAATCGCAAATATTTGCAGAAAACTCGTTCGCAAAACCGTGCAGGATGGAGAGCGGGAGTTCAGCGTAGGCGTAAAACAAGTGGAGGAATATCTCGGGAAAAAACATTATCATTACGATAAAATTGAGGGCAAAAACGCCATCGGTGTGACTACGGGGCTCGCTTGGACCGTGGTCGGCGGTGTCACTTTATTCATAGAGGCTATTGTTGTTCCGGGAAACGGAAAGTTGGTGCTTACGGGGCAGCTTGGCGATGTTATGCAGGAATCCGCCAAAGCGGGAGTAAGTTATATAAGGACGATTGCGGCGGAGCTCGGCATCGAGGAGGATTTTTACGAAAAATATGATATCCACATCCATATCCCCGAAGGGGCTACGCCTAAAGACGGCCCGTCCGCGGGAGTCACAATGTGTACGGCGCTCATTTCCGCACTCGGCAGGAAAGCGGTTCGCAGAGATGTTGCCATGACGGGTGAAATCACATTGAGGGGCAAAGTTCTTCCGGTGGGCGGCATTCGCGAAAAAGTGATGGCTGCGCACAGAGCGGGGATAAAGACGGTTTTGCTGCCTCGAGAGAATGAACGGGATATAGAGGATATCCCTGAAAATGTGCGTAAGAAGTTGAATTTTATCTTGCTTGATGAGGTAAGGGATGCCTTGCAGCAAGCTCTTATATAGTTCGCGCGTGATTTTTCATTCCTCGGATTTTGTGAGTTGAAACTTTCGGAAGCTGTGAGAGATTGTGATGGAAAACAGGATAAAAAATCCAAAGCTGATAGCGGTTGCGGTGAATGAAAAAGCTTATCCCCCAACCGATTTGAATGAAATCGCATTTGCCGGCAGATCAAATGTGGGAAAATCTTCGCTTCTAAATCGCCTTACAAACAAGAGGAAGCTTGCGCATGTGAGCGGCAATCCG
>CAUUCX010000037.1:0-8431 GCA_963543615.1 uncultured Eubacteriales bacterium
GGATGCCGATTTATCGGGTTCGACTAAAACCGCGGCTTTTGCAAGGGAATTCCCCGAAAGATTTTTCAATATGGGAATTGCGGAGCAAAATTTGTATGCAGCGGCAACGGGAATCGCCCTTTCGGGGAAAACGGTGTGCGCATCTACCTTTGCGGTATTTGCAACGGGCAGGGCATTCGAAATAATAAGAAATATGGTGGCGCAAACGAATGCAAATGTGAAAATTTGCGCAAGTCATGCCGGAATAACGACCGGTGAAGACGGGGCGACACATCAGAGTATAGAAGATATAGCGCTGATGAGAGGTATTCCCGGAATGACCGTTATAGTTCCGTCCGACGGGTCGTCGGCGGCTTCATTGATTAGGAGAGCCGTTGAAATGCAAGGACCGTGTTATGTGCGCTTGGGGCGCTCGGCGGTGCCTATGGTGTATGAGGATGATCAGCCGCTTGAAATAGGCAGGGCCGTTCGCATTAGAAACGGCGGCGATGCTGCGGTAATTGCAAGCGGAATTATGGTAAATGAGGCGATTATGGCGGCGGATATTTTAGCGGCTGAGGGAATAGATATTTCGGTTACGGATATGCACACGATAAAGCCGCTTGATAAGGATGAAATTATAGATTTGGCGGGGATAAGCGGAAAAATCGTTACTGCGGAAGAACACTCGATTATAGGCGGTTTGGGTTCCGCCGTTGCCGAGGTTCTTGCGGAAGAAGCTCCCGCAAAGTTAAGGCGTGTAGGGCAAAAGGATTGCTTCGGTGAGTCGGGGAAACCTGAAGAACTCAAGAAGAAATACGGTATGACGGCGGCAGATATCGTTTCCGCGGTTAAGGAGCTGCTTGGCTTTTAAGGCAAGCGGTATTTTTGATGAGAGAGAATGTCCTATCTTCGACATTTTAACTTCTTGACTACTGTGGTATAAAAATATATACTTGCATAAGTGGATTGCCCTTTGGAGATTTTGCCGTCAGGTTTGGGGCCTGCGCAATAGGACGCCGTGAACCTTGTCAGGTCCGGAAGGAAGCAGCAATAAGCGGATGTTCCTATGTGCCGCAGGGAAACCTTTTCCTAATTCGGCAAAATCTTTAAGGGGCAATTTTTAAGAAAAACATTTGGAGATCATATGTATAAGGCACTTTACCGCGAATTCAGACCCGAAACTTTTGAGGAAGTTGTAGGGCAGGCACATGTTGTAAGGGTACTTCGCAATCAGTTGAAATCGGATTGTGTGAGTCACGCTTATATTTTTTGCGGTACTCGCGGAACGGGTAAAACAACAATGGCGCGTTTACTTGCAAAGGGGCTTAATTGCATGGCGGGAGCGGATGAACGTCCGTGCGGCGAGTGCGAAGCGTGCCATGCGATAAGAGAGGGCGTTTTTATGGATGTTGTTGAGATCGATGCCGCATCAAACAACAGTGTCGATAATATAAGGGATTTGCGTGAATCGGTGAAATATCCGCCTGCAGTGGGGCGTAAGAAAGTTTACATTATAGATGAAGTTCATATGCTTTCGGACAGTGCCGCAAATGCACTTTTGAAAACGCTTGAAGAACCGCCCGCGCATGTGGTCTTTATCCTTGCGACCACCGAACCGCACAAACTTCCTCAAACCATTCTTTCGCGATGTTTGCGACTTGATTTTAAGCGTATCCCGAATCATTTGATAATCGAACAGATGAAAATGATTTGTAAGAGCAAGGGGGTTGATGCGGATGATGCGGCTTTGCAGGTGCTTGCTACTGCGGGTGACGGTTCTGCGCGAGACGGATTATCTCTTTTGGAACAATGCCTCGCCGGAGGAAGCGACAGATTAAGTGAAGCCGATGTGCTCGATATTTTAGGATTTGTCGGCGACGGTGAATATCTTGAAATGGTTGATTTCATCATGGAGTCGAATATCGAAAAAGCAATCGGTCTCTTGGATTCATTGATTAGAGACGGGAAAGAGGTTAAGCAATTTGCGGCAGGACTTTTGGGACATTACAGGAATTTGATGATTTCAAAATACAGCGATGATCCGCAGAAATTTTTAGCAATGTCCGCAGAAAACGCGTTGCGAATAAAAGCACAGGCGGATTCCATCAGTATGGACATAATAAATGATGCAATAATGGAAATTGCGGGTACTCTTCGGGAAATCAAATGGTCCACGCAAGCTCGGATTTTGACGGAGCTTTGCATTTTGAAGTTGATATCGCGTGCAAAGTCTGTTTAGTTCAGTCAGTGTATATATGCGCATTCGTAAAATATAAATTCATTTTAATTTGACAGGTAGGAGGATTTTATGGGAAAGGGAATGAGAGCGGGAAAAAGACCTAAAGCTCCGAAACAGCATGGAGGAGCAAATATGCAGGCGCAGTTGGCGCAAGTTCAGCAAATGCAGAAGATGATGGAAGCAGCGCAGAGTGAAATAGACAAGATGGAAACTACCGCTACGGCAGGAGGCGGTGCGGTATCCATTACGATAAACGGGGCAAAGGAATTGACCGAAGTCAAAATAAAACCGGAAGCCGTTGATCCGAATGATGTTGAAATGCTTGAAGATTTGGTTTTGGCGGCAGTTAATGAGGCGATCAGGCAGATAGAAGAAATTTCAAACGGTGAGATGAATAAATTGACTGCCGGTCTCGGAATCCCGGGATTATAGATGTGATTAAGAGGGCGTATTTATGCGATATTATGCAAAACCGCTGTCAAAACTGATTGGCGAGCTGGGGAAATTGCCCGGTGTCGGCGGGAAGACCGCTCAAAGATTGGCATTTCATATTTTAGAGATGGAAGATGGAGAGGCGGAAGCATTGGCTTCTGCTATTTGTGATGCTAAAAAAGCGCTTAAATATTGCTCCGTATGCGGCAATCTTACGGATAGGGATCCTTGTGATATTTGCGGAGATGAAAAACGCGATCACGGTATTATCTGTGTTGTTGAAACCGCCAAAGACATTTTCGCGATAGAGCGAATGGGTGAATACTCCGGTCTTTATCATGTTCTGCATGGAGCAATTTGTCCGATGAACGGCATAGGTCCGGAAGATATAAGGCTTAAAGAACTGATAGAAAGATTGCATGACGAACAAATCAAAGAAATCATCATGGCGACTAATCCCACGATAGAGGGAGAAGCTACGGCGATGTATGCCGCCAGATTGATAAAACCCTCGGGGATAAAAGTCAGCAGGATCGCACATGGAATCCCTGTCGGCGGGGATTTGGAATATGCGGATGAAATCACATTGCTCAAATCTATCGAGGGGCGGCGTGAATTGTAATTTGGGGGCGCGGAAATGAATTTTAAAAGTATTGTACCCGGAATCAAAGCTGTAGCTTGTTTGAGGCATTTCAGAAAAAGCGGACAGGATGTTGAAGCTGCCAGAGCTGCGGGAGATTTTGTCACGGAGAGAAAAATTATAAACGAAGCTACCACCATATGGTCGCGCGACTTGCTGCGCAGCTGGGGATGCAGTTTGAGGATCAAGGGATATGATAATATCCCGGCTGACGGACCCGTTGCTATAGTTATGAATCATCAGAGCTATTGCGATATAGTGTGTGCCTGCGCCGTTATAGATAAATTCCAATTCGGCTTTATCGCGAAAGCGGAGCTGGCGAAGATGCCTTTTTATGGGAAATGGATGATGATGATAAGAAGCGTTTTGATTGAAAGGAATAATCCGCGGGCGGCGCTAAAATCCATGAACGAAGCCACCGAGCTTCTGAAAAACGGTTTTTCTCTTGTCATATTCCCCGAGGGGACGATGAGTAAGGCTCATGAGATGGGGGAATTCAAGAAAGGGAGTTTGAAATTTGCGGTGCGCGCCGGTGTGAAATTGCTGCCGATCGTTATAGACGGAACCGCTGAAATGTATGAAATTCCGGGATATATAAGAGGGTGGAGACTTAAAGCATCAGTGCTTTCGCCTATTGAGACCGAGGGCATGTCTAAAGATGAAGAAAGCGTTTTGCATGAAAAACTGTGTGATATGATGAAATCCGAATTTTCCGATATGATTTCAGGCATTGATGATGTGGAATACAAGGAAGTGTTGTAAACGAATATGAAAGTTAAATCGAAAAAAAAACGGAAGCAATTCAAGCTGCTGCTCTTTTCACTTGCGATGGTTTTCGCTTTGCTGCTTTTCTTTTCTCTTTCGAATCCGGGTAAATACGGGGATAAACGGAATGAGTACAATGCGCTTATCGAAAAATATGCGGCGATGAATGAGTTGGACTCGAATTTAGTGAAAGCGGTCATCAGGGTTGAGAGCAATTTTAATCATAAGGCGGTTTCAGGCAAAAATGCAAAGGGGCTTATGCAGATAACCGATGAAACCGAGGCATGGTGTGCGTGGAAAAACAATTTGGAGCCCAACCCGTCGAAACTGTTTGAGCCGGAATATAATATAAGCATGGGATCTTATTATCTTTCCTATCTGATCGATTCTTTCGGCTCTTATGAGCTTGCGCTCGCGGCGTACAATGCGGGACCGGGTAATGTCAAAAACTGGCTTGCCGATCCCGAGTATTCAGTTGACGGCAAGACCTTGCACGATATCCCGTATCCCGAAACCGAGGCTTATGTGCGCAATGTCATGTATCACTATGAGGCATACAGGCAGCGGGATCAATAGATTGTATTGATTTATCCGCGCACTACGGATTTATCTGTCATTATTCCAAAACTGCGGTGAAAACAACATAAAAATTGAAAAAAGTTCCAATCTTCCGGCAAGCATCAGGAATGATAATGTGAGTTTCGATACCGGAGAAAAGAAATGGAAGTTCGAAGCGGGACCGGCTAAATTCATACCGGGACCTATATTTGACAGGGATGCCAGCGTGGCCGAGAAATTTGTAACCAGATCATAGCCGTCAAAAGAAATTATTATATTGCCCAAAACCATTGTAAAAATGTAGAGAAATATAAAGTTTACTATACCTGTAACCTTTTCGGATTGCAGAGATGTATTATTGATTTTTATCGCGACAACAGCCCGCGGGTGCAGACGCAGGGTAAAGCCTCTGCGAATCAATTTTACAGCTATGAGGGCGCGGATAACCTTCAGCCCCCCGCTGGTTGATGCCGAACAACCGCCCCCAACCATCAGCAGTAATATGATCAATTTACTCAGCGACGGCCACATATTATAATCCGCACTCATGAACCCCGAAGATGTCATGATCGATGATGTTTGAAAAATCGCCTGCCTGAACGATACTCCCAATGAATTTGCACCTTGCCACCACACGTCAAAACCGATTAAAAGTGTTGCCGTGGTGATGATCGATATATATGTTTTGAATTCGGCATCTTTTATGAACGGCTTCGGTCCGTGTATGGCAGCCATATAGTACAGATTGAAACTGGTTCCGCCCATCAGCATAAATATAATCACTATCATCTCGACATATAGACTGTTAAAATGAGCGATGCTGTCTGCATATGGTGAAAATCCGCCTGTTGATATGCTTGAAAGCGTGGTTGTCAGGGCATCATATAAATTGAGACCGCCCAACATCAAAAATAGGGTTTCAATGGCGGTAAATAGGAGATAGAGTTTGTATAATTTTTTGGCAGTATCTGAAATGCGCGGAGTCAGCTTATCGAGTGTAGGTCCCGGGGTTTCCGCTTTTGCGATTGTCTGCCCGCCTATTCCTAAAGCGGGGAGCAATGCTACCGCAAGCACTATTATTCCCATTCCGCCTATCCATTGAGTAAAGCTGCGCCAGAATAGTATGCCCTTATCAAGTGATTCTATATCCGTCAGTATTGTCGCTCCCGTGGTAGTAAATCCCGACACCGATTCAAAAAAGGCATTATAGAATTCCGTAATTGAACCGGAAATTAAATACGGCAGACTGCCCGCTACCGATGCGAATATCCAAGACAAAGAAGCGATAAGATAGCCGTCGCGTATTCGCAAGGTGGGATGCGGGTCATTCCTGTAACGTATTATTACAACAACACCTATGAGCAGCAATATGCAAATGGGCGCGAAAAAAGCACTTATATTAGCGTACTCATGATATATCAAAGTGACCAAAAGCGAGGGCACCATCGATATCCCTATTATAGCCAGCACAAGACCGAGTGCTTTTGTTATTGCTCGCGTTTGAAACCCCATTTGACTAACCGAAGAACTTGAATATTCTCGATTTCCCTCCAGTCTGCATGAATTTTTCTACATGAGCCAAATCCGAGAGAAGACAGAACATCAGCAGTCGATCCCCCGGCTTCAGCACAAAATTATCATCAGGGATTATAACTTTTTTGTTGCGATCTACGGCTGCGATGAGCATTCCCGGCGGAAGCTGTAATGTAGCTATCGGTGTATTCGTTATCTTCATGTTTTTGGTTACAAGCACCTCTATGAGTTCGGCTTGCCCCTGTATGATTTCAGCCGAAAGTATGCGGGTAGAACCCTGTATCAGTCGCAGTATATGTGCCGCCATTATATTGAGGGGATTAAGCGCCATGTCAATACCCAATTTCCCGATCAGGTCGGCATAGCTTTCACGACTGATCTTCGCTATAACATCCTCTATATCGTGTTGTTTTGCGGTAAGCGCAAGCAGTAGATTTTCTTCATCAAAGCCGGTTGCCGTGATAAATGCATCCATCTCATCCAAATTTTCCGATTCAAGAAATTCCGGATCTGCGGCATCACCGTTCAAAACCATGACATTATCGAGATTCGCTGAAAGATAGCGGCATCGCTCCTTGTTGATTTCAATCAGCTTTACATCGGCACCGTATTCATCAAGTTTTTTCGCGAGATAAAAGCCGGTTTTCCCTCCTCCGATAATCATGACTTTTTGAAGATCCTTGTATTTTATATTGTCATGCACCTTTTCATTGAGGGTTAATATGTCCTTTTGTTCGCCTACCACAAAGAGTTCATTTTCCGAACCTATTATCGTGTTCGCATCGGGGATTATAACCTTTCCGAATTTAGAAACGGCCGCCACAAGCATGTTCGGAAGCAAGGCATTGACATCGCTCGTGCTCATTCCGATGAACTGCGGCAACTTCGATGCGGAAAATTGCAATAACGCGATTTTCCCGGCGGAGAAAACACCATCGCTGAGAGAGTATTTTTCAACTAAATACTTATATATTTCATTGGTAATCATCATATCAGGATTTGCCAGATAATCGATATCCATTGTTTCTTTGATGAATTCCATTTGATTCATATGTTCGGGATCGCGCACGCGGGCGATTACGAATTTACATCCCAATTTTTTTGCAAAGGACGCGATGACGATGTTTTTTTCGTCTTTATCCGTTGCGGAAATCAGATAGTCATATGTATCAATATCGAGACTTTCCAAAGTCTGTATCTGTTTCGCATTTGCGGGGAAAGTCAATACATCTATCTGTGAAGCAATTCTGGTAAGCAAATCCTGATTTTTATCTATTATTGTGATCGAGTGGTCGCCGCTTGAAAGGGCTTCTGCCAGCTTGATTCCAAGCTTTCCCGCACCCACTATTGCTATTTTCATGATAATCCACCTGTATTTCAAATGTTTAATCGTTCATCATCGCATAAATTGTATTACAAATTTCCGATTTTGCAATACGAAAGATGAAAATTGAATATCAAAGTATGTCAAAATTATCAATAAACTTTAACGGGGATACCTGCGGGCATATTGTTGTAAAACCAGCGGGCATCGGCTATGCTGAGGCGTATGCAGCCGTGTGATGCGGGCCGCCCCAATTTTATGCATTCTTCAATTATGTAATATCCCTCACTGTCTATAGGCACGCTGTGGAATAGATATGTTTTATAAAATGTGATCCAGTAGTTGCCGCCGCCGAAACGCTCGGTATAGAAAGTATCTCCCCGTTTTGCGAACAATTCAAAATCGCCGGTAACGGTGGGTGAATCGGTTGCACCGGTTGAGCATATGAGGGTGCATACTTTTTTATCATCTCTGAAAATATATACTCGCTGATCTGCAACTGAAACTTCTATTCTGAATTTTTCAGGTGCATCGATCTCCGGATATTCTTTTGTAGTGGGTTTTTCCCAAAAATATTTTCCCGTTTCGGGGATGACAAGTGCATGGACATTCGGATCATTGCTCATAAAAGCATCGGGGTCTTTTGCATAGAAATCCATATCGAGCTCCTTGGACGACGGCTGTCCCGGCGGGATTTCCCGCTCGATTTTTTCATGAGCCTGACCGCTTGATTTAATCTCATCGCTATGCTCCTGATTTTTGTCGAAACACGCGCTGAAAAATACAGAAATGATTAAAAGGATCGCACATACCCGGGCAATCAGTCGTATCAATTGAAATTTCAATTTTCAACCCTCCTTTATTCGATTATTCTTCTCATTCGATGAATGCGTATAATTACATACCGATTCTATCATAAAAGCGGGTTGAAAACGGCGAGTTGTAAAATAAATTGTCG
>CAUUCX010000038.1:0-8263 GCA_963543615.1 uncultured Eubacteriales bacterium
AATGAGAGTTTTCTGATATTGTTTGATACGATAGAGGGCAATATAACGGTTTTGGTTTAGCGGAGGGCGGGGCTTGCATATAGCAAGGCTCGCCCTTTCTGGCTTTTTTGTTTGGTGTTTTCAGTGGTCATTATAATGAGAACCACACTCGACTACTTCTAAAATATCACCGGCAACGCGAAAGACGATTCGATTCTTCTCATCTATGCGAACGCTCCAATATCCCGCCAAATTGCCGGAAAGCGCTTCCGGCTTACCTGTACAATGATAACCATTTCGATCTATATCTTTCAGTAGCCTATTTATTTTTTTCAGGGTCTTTTTGTCTTGGCGTTGCCAATAGAGATATTCCTCCCACGCTTCATCATGCCATATTTTTTTCATCAATCCACCTCGATAAGCTCATGCTCGTGCGAATTCCTTCCTGCTCCGATATCAGCTACACGCCTTTCAAGCATAGCTATATGCGCATCACTATAAAACGGATCTACGCATACCTCAAAAGGTATTCTCTTCTCATTGGCAAGCTTGGTAAGAAATATGTTGATAGCTGAAGACATCGTTAACCCCATAGCCGCACAAGCGCTTTCCGCTTTTGCCTTTATAGCATCATCTACTCTAAAATTAACCTGTGCCATAACCTCACCTCCTTATATCGGTTATTATATAGCATAATCTTTTCAATGTAAAGCATTCTTTTTTATTTGGTGTTTTCAGTATATGTATGTTATTATGAATTCAGTCTTGTGAAGCAGGAATATTAAATAAAGGAAACAAATATGGAGAATTTGGAAGTATGAGCGCATACAAGGAATACATAAGGAATTTTTGCATAATAGCACATATAGATCACGGGAAATCAACCCTTGCCGATCGCCTGATTGAAAAGACGGAAAGCGTATCACAGCGCGAAATGAAATCGCAGTTCTTAGACAATATGGATCTGGAGCGGGAGCGCGGAATCACGATAAAGCTGCAAACGACCCGCCTCAAATACAAGGCGAAGGATGGCAATATTTATACCTTGAATTTAATAGACACGCCGGGGCATGTGGATTTCAACTATGAGGTTTCAAGAAGCCTTGCCGCCTGCGAGGGCGCCATTCTCATAGTGGATGCATCGCAGGGAGTTGAAGCGCAAACGCTGGCGAATGTTTATTTGGCATTGGATGAAGAGCTGGAGATCGTTCCGGTTCTGAATAAGATCGATTTGCCGAGTGCCAGACCCGATGAAATCAAGCTCGAAATAGAGGATGTTATCGGCATAGAAGCGACAGAAGCTCCGCTTATATCCGCAAAAGAGGGCATAGGAATCGATGAAGTGCTGGAAGCGATAGTTCACCGCATCCCCGCACCGAAAGGCGATCCCGCCGGAAAGCTCAAGGCGCTGATATTCGACTCGTTTTACGATGCATATAAGGGATTGATAGTTTATGTTCGCATATTCGACGGTCGCGTGAAAAAAGACGATATAATTCGAATGATGAACACGGGCAAGACCTATGAAGTTACAGAGGTCGGTGTGCATGCGCCCTATCCTATGGAATGCGACGAGCTGAAAGCGGGAGAAGTAGGATATATCTGCGCCGCAATCAAGAAAGTCGGAGATGCGCGGGTTGGCGATACCATCACCTTGGATTCGGCGCCGACCGATGAGCCGCTTAAAGGCTACAAAAAAGTACAGTCAATGGTTTACTGCGGAATTTATCCCGCCGAGGGTGAAAAATATGAAACGGTAAAAGATGCGCTTGAGAAGCTGCAAGTAAACGATGCGGCATTCGCGTTCGAGCCGGAAACTTCAACCGCCCTGGGCTTCGGCTTCAGATGCGGCTTTTTGGGTTTGCTGCATATGGAGATAATCGTGGAGCGGCTCGAGCGCGAGTTTGACCTTGCAGTGATCACAACATCGCCGAGCGTAATTTACAAGGTGGTCATGTCCGATGGAAGCGTGCGCATGATACAGAATCCTACAAATATGCCGCCTCCGACGGAGATTGCGCATATCGAAGAACCCATCGTGAAAGCGGATATAATGACGCCGAAGGAATATGTCGGCAGCATAATGGAGATATGCCAGAGCAGGCGCGGCAAGATGACTCATATGGAATACATCACGGAAAACAGAGTACAGCTGCATTATGAATTGCCGCTAAATGAAGTCATATATGACTTTTTCGATGCGCTGAAATCGAAAACGCGAGGCTACGGCTCGCTGGATTATGAATTTTTACGCTACGAAAAATCGAAATTGGTTAAACTGGATATCCTGCTCAACAAAGAAATGGTGGATGCGTTCTCGATGATCGTGCATGAATCGGATGCATATCATAGAGGGCGCTTCGTCTGCGAAAAACTCAAGGATATTATCCCAATGCATCAGTTCGAGATTCCGATACAGGCATCGATCGGACAAAAAGTCATCGCTCGCTCCACAGTGCGCGCATATCGCAAAGATGTAATCGCAAAATGCTACGGTGGAGATATATCCCGTAAGAAAAAACTGTTGGAAAAGCAGAAAGAGGGGAAGAAGCGCATGCGACAGTTCGGCACGGTCGATGTTCCGCAGGAAGCGTTTACCGCAGTTTTGAAATATGATGACAACAAATAGGAATTCGGGTATTTATCTGCACATACCGTTTTGCGTGAGTAAATGCGCGTATTGCGCATTTAATTCCGTTGCCGTCGGCAGTGCGGGGATTCCGGATGCATATGTGGATGCGATGCTCCGTGAGCTTGATCTTAAGATCTCGTGCTCGGCTGCGATCGGCGAAGATGCCGATTCTTCGGAGCCGCTATATAATATTGACAGCATATATTTGGGCGGCGGCACGCCGTCATTATTATCACAAAAACAGCTCTCGCATTTGCTTTCGGGCATCTACAAACATTCGGCGCTGTCTTTTACCGATGAAATCGAAATCACTTTAGAATCAAATCCCTGCACATTCGATGCCGAGAAATTGAGGGGCTTCAAGCGGGCGGGTGTAAACCGCTTATCCATAGGGGCGGCGAGCCTTTGCGATGAGGAGCTGGCGATGATAGGGCTCGCGCAGACCCGTGCGGAATTCCTGGAAGCATTTGGCTTGGCTCGCGAGGCGGGCTTTTCAAATATAAATGCGGATCTGATATTTTCGCTGCCGGGGCAGAGTGAAGAAAGCTGGCGGAAGTCGCTGCGGAACCTGATAGAACTCAAGCCCGAACACATCTCCTTTTACAGCCTGCAATTAGAGGAAGGAACAAAACTTTTTGAACGATTTTTAAGCGGTGAACTGAATCTCCCGTCAGATGAAGCGGACAGGCGAATGTATCACACCGCAATCGATGCCTTAAAATCGGCGGGCTATCATCACTATGAAATTTCAAATGCGGCAAAGCCCGGATATGAATGCCGCCACAATCTTAAATACTGGTCTATGGGCGAGTGGCTGGCGCTCGGAGTATCCGCTCATTCCTATATGGGCGGCACATACATCGCCAATATCGGGGATATTGAAAGATATATGAAAGTGCTCGACAGCAAATCTTCTATAAACTTAAGCGCCCGGCCGAGCGAGATTCTGCAAAAAATCGAAGCGGAACGCACAGAAAACGATGCGCATGAAATGGCGAAAGATTTTATGATCATGGGTCTTCGCAAAACTGCGGGTGTGGACTTTTCCGATTTTTATCAAAAGACGGGATGCGAAATCGAAAAAGTATTTTCGGAAGCTTTAGCTAAAATGCATGAATATGAAATTGCGGGTCTTGTGCAATTTACGGCAAACGGAATGCGGCTCACCGAAAAAGGCATCGACATATCGAGCAGCATCCTCTGCGAATTCGTATAAGCAGGTTTTGAGGAGTTTAGGTGTTGACAAGAAGGGTATATAAGTGCTAAATTAAAAATGTTAGCACTCAACAGCATGGAGTGCTAACAGAAAAAATGATTGGAAAACGAGAAAGCATAGGAATAAAAATGGCGGAGAAAAGAGATTATTATGAGGTTTTGGGGCTGCAAAAAGGCGCAAGCGACGATGAGATAAAAAAGGCGTTCAGAAAAAAGGCGATGAAATACCATCCCGATAAGAACAAGGGAGACAAAGCCGCCGAAGAGCAGTTCAAAGAAATCAACGAAGCATACAGCATCCTGTCGGATCCGGATAAAAAAATGAAATACGACAGATTCGGGCATGCGGGAGTGGATCCCAATGCCGGTTTCGGCGGTGGCGGTTTCGGCGGATTCGACGGTTTTGGCGGCGCGGGCGGCGGCGGATTCGAAGATATCTTCGATATGTTCGGCGGAATGTTCGGCGGCGGTGCATACTCTCAAGCGCGCCGGAACGGGCCGATGCAGGGAGCCGATATAAAAAAGAACATCACGATAAGTTTTGAAGAAGCGGCATTCGGCACAAAGAAGAAAATAAAACTCACCAAGCCCGTAACTTGCGAGCATTGCCATGGGAGCGGCGCAGAGCCGGGAAGCGGGAAAAAAACCTGCGATCAATGCGGCGGCACGGGGCAGGTGCATACCATGCAGCGCACCCCGTTCGGGCAATTTCAGAGCGTATCCACATGCCCGAAATGCGGCGGTGCGGGTGAAACCGTAGAGAATAAATGCAGCGCCTGTCATGGCAGCGGAGTTCAGCGTAAGGAAGTTAAAATCTCGGTTACCATACCGGCAGGGGTCGATAACGGATCAATAGTTTCAATCAAAGGGCATGGCAGTCCGGGTAAAAACGGCGGGCCGGCAGGAGATTTGTATCTGATAGTATCTGTAACGCCGCATGAGATTTTCACGCGCGAGGGCAGCAATCTCATTTTGGAAATACCGATCACATTTTCACAGGCTGCGCTTGGCGATGAAATCGTGGTTCCAACGCTTGAGGGGAAAGTAAGCTATAAGATTCCGGCGGGCACGCAGCCGAACACGGTATTTCGCTTGAAAGGCAACGGGATCAAATCGGAGCGCACCGGTCGCAAGGGCGATCTGTATGTGAAAGTCCTGTTGGAAGTGCCGCAGAATTTGAGCGCAGGGCAAAAGGATTTTCTAAAAAAGATGGATGAAGAGATCGGAGTCGATGCCTATCAAAAAAAGAGCGGCTTCATGAGTAGTATAAAAGATCTTTTCAAGGGGAAGGAGTAGGCGGTTTTATCATGTAAATCTTTATTTGTTTTATATATTTTCACATGAATTGCGAAAGGAGAATTTAAGCATGGGATTGATTAAAGCGGCTGTCGGAGCCATCGGCGGCACATTGGCGGATCAGTGGAAAGATTATTTCTACTGCGATGCAATGGAAAAAGAAGTCATAATGACACGGGGGCAGCGCAAAAACAGCGGGCGCTCATCCAACACAAAAGGGCATGATAATGTGATATCAAACGGCAGCGGAATCGCCGTTGCAGACGGGCAGTGCATGATAATAGTTCAGCAGGGGGAAATAGTGGAAATGTCGGCGGAACCCGGCGTATTCACATTTGACACCTCGCAGGAACCGAGCATTTTTGAAGGGCCCCTCGGCGAAGCGGTCAAAGACACATTCAAGATCATGCTCAGGCGTTTCACCTATGGCGGCGATGTCGGAAGAGATCAGCGCATTTACTACTTCAATATGAAGGAATTGCTCGACAACAAATTCGGCACCATGAATCCGGTTCCGTTCAGGGTGGTCGATTCCAAAATCGGCTTGGATATAGATGTATCCCTGCGCTGTGCGGGCGTTTATTCCTATAAGATAGCGAATCCTATTCTGTTCTATAAAAATGTTTGCGGCAATGTGGATGATGAGTACAGGCGCGAGGAATTGGAAACACAGCTCAAAAGCGAATTCATCAGCGCTTTACAGCCGGCATTTGCGGAGCTGTCCAAGATGGAATTAAGACCGAATGAAATCATAAGCCATAATACCGAACTTGAACAAGCGATGAATCAGGCTCTTTCCGAGAAATGGGGAGAACTGCGAGGCTTGCAGGTGGTAAGCGTGGCGCTTGCAACGGTCACCCTGCCGGAAGAAGATGCGGAACTCATCAAGCAGGCACAACGCGCGGCATTCCTGAAAGATCCGGGCATGGCGGGAGCTACTTTGGTTGCGGCGCAAGCGGATGCGATGAAATCCGCAGCGGCAAATGAGTCCGGCGCTATGACAGGCTTTATGGGAATGGGCATGGCGATGGGCGTCGGCGGAGGCGGAGGAAATACCGCGCAGGGGCTGTTCGGCATGAGTCAGCAGCAGCAAGCCGAACAGGCACAAATGCAGCAGGCACAAGCGCAGCAGCAAGCCGGGCAGGCGCAAACCGCAGGAGCGGCCGCGGCCGCCGCGGGCTGGGCATGCGCATGCGGCGCCCTAAATCAAGGCAAATTCTGTCAGGAGTGCGGAGCGAAAAAACCGGCAGGAGCCCCGCTCTATAAATGCGACAAATGCGGCTGGCAGCCCGATGATCCTACAAAACCGCCGAAATTCTGCCCTGAATGCGGCGATATCTTTACAGACGATGACAAAATCGGCGATTAAGCGCTGATATATTAAGGAGGCAATAATGTCGGACATACTATCATATAAATGCCCCAATTGCGGCGGCTCGATAAATTTTGACATCGAAGAACAGAAAATGCTCTGCCCTTACTGCGAAAGCATGGTGGAGATGAGCGATCTTGTCAAAGCCGATCAGGAAGCGGAGAGCTCGATCAACGGAGCCGCATGGAAAAGCACCGATGTGGCGGATTGGAATGAATCGGAAACGGGCGATCTGCGCGAATATCACTGCAAATCGTGCGGCGGCGAATTGTTGGTCGATGCAAGCACAGTGGCTTCCGCCTGCCCGTTCTGCGACAGTCCGGTAGTCATGGCGGATCGCATCTCGGGCACCTTAAAACCGAACTGCGTGATCCCGTTCAAGAAAAATAAAGCCGATGCCAAAGCGGGGCTATCCAATCATTTCAAGGGAAAGCATTTGCTTCCTAAAATTTTCAAAGATGAAAATCACATAGATGAAGTCAAGGGCATATATGTTCCGTTCTGGCTGTTCAATGCGGTAGCGGATGCGAAAATGCGTTTTCAAGGAACGACAATGCGAACATGGACAAGCGGTGATTATGAATACACGGAAACGGATTATTACGATGTCACGCGGGAAGGTACCCTCGAATTCGAAAATATCGAAGTTGACGGCTCGTCAAAAATGGATGATGATCTCATGAACGCAATCGGCCCCTATGATCACAGCGAGGCGGTGGACTTTCAAACCGCATATCTTGCCGGATTCCTCGCCGACAAATACGATGTAAGCGCGGATGACAGCATATATAGAGCCAATGAATTCATAAAGGCGAGCACCGAAAAAGCGTTCAAATCCACAATTACAAAATACTCGTCCGTTGTGACAAAGAGCTCGGAAATCGACCTCAAGGAAACGGGATATGAATATGCGCTTTATCCCGTATGGATGCTCAATACCACATGGCGCGGCAAAAAATATGTATTTGCCATGAACGGTCAAACCGGGAAATTCGTGGGCGATTTGCCTATGGATAAAAAATTGGCTGCGGGCTGGTTTGCGGGCTTGGCTGCAGGCATTACCGCGGCGGTGATAGGCATCAACTATTTGATGTGGCTTATATAAGGGGGGAAGCGGATATGAGATATATATACAATATGGAAAGCGAAAGCGCCGGAGCGCGGAATATTGAGAACATGAAAAAGAAGACAAGCGCAGTGCTTTTGGCCTTGCTGCTCTTCTCCGTATTTTCCCTGACTTTTGCGGCTTTTGCACCCGCCGCGGTATTCGCGGATGGAGGTCTGCCCGATTGGAAAGAGCGCCCCGATGAGCGCCTGCTTCCGAGATTTGTGGACTTTGCCGAGCTGCTCGATG
Organism: uncultured Eubacteriales bacterium; assembly: GCA_963543615.1. Lineage (GTDB taxonomy): Bacteria > Bacillota > Clostridia > Peptostreptococcales > Anaerovoracaceae > CAUUCX01. The sequence continues at coordinate 7,849 of CAUUCX010000038.1, forward strand.
AAAGTGAATCGGCAACACTCACAAAAAAACTGGATGAGATCAGCGAGAAATACGATATGGATATCGCAGTCGTTACAGTGAATACCCTTGAGGGTTTGAGTCCGATGGAATATGCCGATGATTTCTACGATTACTATGGCTACGGCATGGGTGAAGATTTCTCGGGAGCGCTTCTTCTCCTCAGCATGGAAGACCGCGATTGGTGGATCTCTACCTGCGGCGAGGGGATAACGGATTTTACGGATGCGGGGATAGAGTATATAGGAGAACAGATCGTACCTGCACTCGGAGACGGAGAATATAGCAAAGCATTTATGCAATTCGCGGAGCTGGCGGATGATTTCATAAATGAAGCTCGCACGAGCGAACCTTATGATGTCGGTAATCTTCCGAACAGCCCGTTCAAGCCGCCGAT
>CAUUCX010000039.1:0-8244 GCA_963543615.1 uncultured Eubacteriales bacterium
CCTGTCGCGAACGGTTGCAATGATAGAAAAATATTGCGGTGGAGTGATTCCGCCGATTCCTCATATTTGCCGCGGAGATGTGTGCAAATTGGGATTTGAGGATGATGAATTGGATTTGGAACTCAAGAAAATTGCTCTCGAAACCGGACACAAGGTTGAAGCGGAAATGGATAAATTCTCTTACAGTACGGCAATTGAACAGATATGGGTATTGATCAGACGCGCGAATAAATATATAGATGAAACGATGCCGTGGGTGCTCGGCAAGTCGGAAGATGAAGAGGAACGCAGGCGACTGGACAGAGTTATGAACAGGCTTGCGGAGTGTCTGCGAATAGTATCCATATTGATTTATCCGTTCATGCACTATAGTTCCGATAAAATGAGGGCGCAGCTTGGAATTGCCGGCGATGCGATTGTGTGGGAAGATGCGTTTACATTTGACATGATAGGAGGAATCAAAGTTAAAAAAGGCGAGAACCTTTTTAACAGATTCGATATAGAAAAGGAGAAAGCGGCGTTGGCGGCGCTTGACGAGGCACATATGGCAAATCCCGCCAAAAATAGCTCCGATAAAGAACTATCAAAAGATAAAAAATCCGAATCCGACGGTTCGATAAAAAATACAGCGGAATCCGATAATGAATACGGATACAAGCCTATGATCGAATTCGACGATTTTGACAAAATTGATTTGCGAGTTGGGACCGTACTTGAAGCCGAAAAACATCCCGATGCGGATAAGCTGCTGGTATTTAAGGTAAAGGTCGGAGATGAGATCAGGCAGGTTATTTCCGGTATCGCCCGGTATTTCGAGCCGCATGAAATGGTGGGCAAAAAAGTCATAGTCGTTGCAAATCTGAAACCGAGAAAGCTAAGAGGATTGGAATCCAAGGGGATGCTTCTGTTCGCGGATAATGGTGATCGGTTGGAAATTGTTACAACAACTGCCGAGGACGGAAACGGGGTGAGCTGATGCTATATGATTCACACACGCATTTCAACGATTTGGGCTACAGCGATGAGGAAAGGCAGGCGGTGCTTGCGGCTGCGGACAAAGCGGTGCAAGACGGGGTTTTAACTTATTCAAATGACATAGGCTGTGACTTGGAGACCTCCTTACTCGCGGTTAAGCACAGCGAGGCATATCCGTGGTGTTATGCAACTGTCGGATATCATCCGCATGATGCGCAGCACATGGGTGAAGATGAATTGCTGATGATTAAGATGCTCGCAAAAAAGGAGAAAGTAAAGGCTATCGGGGAAATAGGATTGGATTTTTATCGAAATCATTCGCCGCATGATGTGCAGCGGGAGGTCTTTCGCAAGCAAATACGGCTGGCAAATGAATTGAAAATGCCCATAGTCATACACGAACGCGAGGCGGGCAAGGAAGTTATGGATATATTGATCGATGAAGGGGCTTTTTCAGATGAGAGGAAATCATGGTTTCCGATGCGCCCTGACGGCGGCAGCGGTTTAACGCATGATGCGCGCGTGTTGATACACTGCTATTCGGGCAGCCGTGAGACTGCGGAGCAGTATGTTCGCTTGGGAGCCACCATTTCGATTGCGGGTCCCGTGACATATAAAAATTCGCGAAAATTGGTGCAGGTTGCGCGAGAAATACCGATCGAATTTCTTACGATTGAAACGGATGCCCCGTTTCTGACGCCGGAGCCGCTTAGAGGGAAACGGAATCAATCACAATTTGTGGAGCATGTCGCAAGAAAAATCGCGGAACTGAAAGAGATGCAATACGAAGATGTGGCGAGGATAACTTGTGAAAATGCAAAGCGTTTTTTTGATATAGAATAGTTGCGGTATTATACCTGAGGCGAAGCTACTCGTGGAAAATCTTGAGGACTTCATTCCCTTTGCACAGAAGCGGGATGTAGTCCCTTTTTTCTGCCGGAACTTTCATCTCGTTGAAGTATTTTTTTATCGTCTTCGTCATGCCGTTGATTTTTATATAATCTCCCGCTTGCCTCGTTCTTATTTCATAACCCTTTGCGATATCCGCAGCGTATAGAAGCATAAGCTCCGAAATTAGTTTCTCAAAAATTTTGGATTCTTCTTTATCCTTTAATTCTCTATATTCATCGGTGATTCTTTCAAAAATCAGCTCATCATAGCCGATTCGCATTCGGTAGAAGTCCGTAAATTCGCAAATCGCACCGGGTTTCCCATAGGCAATCTGCTGTATGGCGGAGCAAATGTGTTTCGCCGAGATATTGGCAGTCAGACCTATTTCTTTGAGTGCGCGCAGTATAATGCGGGATTTTACCGCATCATGTGCCTGCGCAACGGATGCATGGCGAAGTTTTACAAAGGGCGGGGATTCGTTTTCCGAGCTTTGTATCGCTTCAATAAATGCTTCATTATATAATTTTTCGCTTATTCCCCATATATAATCGCTGTCATTTTTGGCCAGCCGTGACAACCGCACCAATCCGTCTTTCACATTCGGGTTGAGTTCACTTTCCAGATATGGGATGAGCTTCAATCTGAAAAAGTTTCTCCTGTATTCCGTTGTGAGATTGCTTTCATCGGTTCGGTAATCCAGATGTTCGAACTCACAATATTTTTCTATTTCATCGCGTGTTAAATCTAAAATCGGGCGAATTATATTGCCGTTAATGTAGTCCATTGCGGCCAGTCCATCCACGCCTGTTCCGCGCAAAATGCGCATCAGCACGGTTTCAGCCTGATCGTCCTTATTATGCCCCACAGCGATAAGGCCGTATGCATTTTCTTTTGTAAGATCATTTAGGACTTCATTGAATATTCGATATCGCTTTATTCTGCCGGCTTCCTCAATGGATATATCCAGTTCTTCCGCCAATGTTTTGCAATCAAAATTGAAGATTTTTGCGGGAGCCCCCATTTTTTCGCAGTACGCTGAAACAAATTCCGCATCGGCATTTGCCGCTTCTCCTCGCAGCATATGATTGATGTGAACGGGGTAGAGATTTATTTTGAATTGTTCCTTCAGCTTATTGAGTATATGTAATAGGCACATAGAATCACAACCGCCCGAAATGCCTACAACAATATTCAGACAATTCGAGGGCTTGCGGATAATGCTTGAAAGCACGGAAGCAACTCTGTGCTCGATTTCGTTTGTAAAAATGCGATTATCGTTCACGCCCACCTCATAAACAAAAATTTTAACGGGGAAATTGCTTTTTAATCGTTCAGCAGGCTTTGATTGAATATATAACCCACGCCTCTTAAATTTACTATATATTTCGGCAGATCGGGATGTTCTATCTTTTTTCGTAATGTGCTGATATAAACCATTACGGTTTTTGTGTCGCTGACCAAACATGGAGTTTTCCAGATGGATTCAAATATCTGTTCGGCGCTGAAAATCTTTTTCGGATTTTCAACAAGCAGGCGCAGTATTTCAAATTCTTTGGCAGTAAGGCTGACCGATTTACCGCTCACCAACACCTCATGTGTGTTGATATTTATTTTCAAATTTGGAAATTCATATATCGTGATTTCTTCATTCTCCTGTTCGGAGTGATTTTGAATCGGAGAATGCTGTCGTCTCAAATTTGCCTTGATGCGCGCAATCAATTCGCCGGGCAGAAATGGCTTGGTGATGTAATCATCTCCGCCCGATGACAATGCGATTATCTTGTCCAATTCTTCAGATTTGCAGCTGACGAATAATATCGGTGCATCACTCGATTTGCGCATTTGCAGGCATAGTGCGGTGCCGTCTATATCAGGAAGCATAACATCTAAAAGTATCAAATCCGGATTTTCCTTTTTTAGCAATTCCAACGCCTGTTCCCCGTTGTAGGCTTGAAAAGGAACAAACTGCTCTTTCAGCATATACGACGAAAGTAAATCGTTAATCGGCTTTTCATCATCAACGATTAGAATTTTTTCATTAGCCATTTTGAACCCCCAATTATGCGTATCTTGTTCACCATTGTCATCATTATACCATAATTTTGAAAGAAATTATGGTATAATTCGCCATCTGCGATTTTGCTCAATTGCTTTTCTAATGAGCAAAATAATCGCAGGGCACTTAATCTCGTATAATGACCGCATCGGCAGGGTGTTATTTGCGGTCATTGTATCATAGTAGCGAAGCAAATATGGTATAATTTAGTAAGACATGTATTTTTTCAGATAAATTTTAAAGGAGAATCGGAAAATGCCGCAAGTTTTTTCATCGGGCGGAACGGAAATCCATATAATTTCAATAATCATATTTTCGAGCATTGCTCTGATTTTGGGCATATTGCTCGGAAATGCCGCTGTTTTCGTTTTCAATAAAATGCCGATCTCATGGCTGACCGAATACGGTGAAGAACCCTGCGATGAGTTGTTAAGCTGCTTGGAAAATCGGACACAGCGAATAAAATCATATCCCTATAAAGCATTATTTTCCATGCTGTTTTGTGCTTTCGGATTATGGCTTGCATTTTACGATATATATCTCATGTTTCCCGCACTCATCGCACTTTGGGCATTGCTCGAAATAAGCATATCCGATCTAAAATACATGATAGTCCCGGATCAGCCGGTTTTGCTCCTCGCGATTTCCGCAACGGGTTTTGTGCGGCTGCACGGAAGTTTTCTGTATCCGGCAATCGGTGCCGGGATAGGAGTGCTGTTCATGCTTTCCATCGCATTGATCGGTAAAATTTTTACCGGGAAATCCGGAGTCGGAATGGGAGATGTAAAACTGATAGGCGCCTTAGGGCTGATAAGCGGACCTGCCGGTACGCTTTTTATATTGATAAATTCATCGCTGCTTGCCGGAATAATCTATGCCGTAAAAATCCTGCTGAAAAGGACAAAAAGAGGCGACTATGAGGCTTTTGCCCATATAATCGCCATCTGTGCCGCAATTTACATATTATTCGGATTCAGATTTTCGCAGCATTTGCCATTCTCAATATTTAATATTACATTGCCGCTGTAAATCATGAATCATTTTTTCCAAGTGCTTTTCAGCCCTACGGTCTTATTGAATACCTTTTTACCTGATTTCTCCGCGGAGGAATCCTTCTCATCAGCGATGTAATACCCGAGCCTAAAGAATTGAAAGCGCTCGCCCGGCATGGCTTCCGCCATCGCAGGTTCCCCGTAGGCTGTTAGCACTTTAAGCGAATTCGGATTGAGCTCCTGCGTTCCGCTCTCGGAATCAATCATCAAATAATCATAATCCCTTACTTCAAGCGGAACAGCCGTGCTCGCCTCGACAAAATGGATCGTTCCTTTAACTTTGCGCCCGTCAAACCCCGCGCCTGATCGCGTTTGCGGATCATAGGTGCAGTGGAGCGCCTTTATGCTGCCGTCTTCATTTTTTATAACATCCGTGCAGGTGATGAAATATGCTCCCTTTAAGCGCACCTCATTGCCGGGAAAAAGCCTGAAATATTTTTTTTCCGGCACTTCCTGAAAATCCGCGCCGTCAATCCAAAGTTCACGCGAAAACGGGATTTTTCTGTTTCCCCATTCTTCGTGTTCTCTGCTGTTCTCAACCTCGACTTCCTCAAGCTTCCCCTCGGGATAATTCGTAATTATGACCTTGATCGGATTTGTTACCACATTCCGTGAATGAACGCGCACTTTTAAATCATCTCTGATGCAGTGCTCCAAATAATCCATATCCACAAGACTGTTCGCCTTGGATACTCCTATTCTCTCGCAGAAATCTCGAATCGCTTCGGGAGTATAGCCTCTGCGGCGCAGTCCTGCAATCGTGGGCATTCTCGGATCGTCCCATCCGGAAACCGTTCCGTCGTCGACCAGTTTTTTAAGCAGGCGCTTGCTCATCACGGTGTTTGTGAGGTTCAATCTCGCAAATTCTATCTGCTGCGGTGGGGAATCCCACCTATCGAGTTCTCTCAAAACCCAATCATAAAGCGGCCTGTGATCTTCAAATTCCAATGTACAAATCGAATGCGTAATTCCCTCTATCGCATCCTCGATCGGATGTGCAAAATCATACATCGGATATATGCACCATTTATCTCCGGTGTTATGATGTTCGGCATGCGCAATTCTGTAAATGATCGGATCGCGCATATTTATGTTCGGCGATGACATATCTATCTTCGCACGCAGCACTTTTTCACCGTCTGCATACTTCCCGTCACGCATTTCTTTGAAAAGGCGCAAATTTTCTTCTATCGTTCTGTCGCGATACGGAGATTCCTTGCCCGGCTTTGTGAGCGTGCCGCGGTATTCGCGCATCTGCTCGGCATCTAAATCGCAAACAAATGCTTTACCCGCTTCGATAAGCTGTATCGCACAATCGTACATTTCTTCAAAATATTCCGATGCCCACAGTTTTTCGCTCCACTCAAAACCGAGCCAATGAACATCGTTTTCAATGGAGCTCACATATTCCATATCTTCCTTTTCGGGATTGGTATCGTCATATCTCAAATTGCATTTTCCACCATATTTCAATGCCGTTGAAAAATTCAGGCAGATGGATTTCGCATGTCCTATATGCAGATAGCCGTTCGGTTCGGGCGGGAAACGCGTGTATACCTCCCCGTCGTATTTGCCCGTTTTATTATCATTATCGATGATATTATGAATAAAATTGTTGTTTGCTCCGCTCATTTCAGCCATTGAGATCTCCTTGAATCTTTTTTTATACGCGAATAACGCCTGTTTCCTACTATAGTCCATTATTCGTCATCTGAACACCGTCGGGTTTTAAAAAACAAATTGTAAGATTAAATTGTTTGCAATAGGGATTATAACATAATTTTGGAAAAAATGTGCTATAATCCTTATTATCATGAGGTTTGATTATAATACATTGGTTTTGCTGAGCTTTTTTGTGCCGGCAACCGCAACCGCGATGACATACTTTTTCGTGTTCTATCGCACGAAAACCAAATTCATGAAATACTGGGCATCATCCTCGGCTCTGTATGCGGTTAGTCTTGTCCTTTTATATCTCCGCATATCGCTCACGCCGGAAGAAAATACCATCAGGCTGATGATAAGTACCCGTATGCTCATTGACATGATCGGGATCATCCTGTTGCTATGCGGTTCTTACGCTTTCACACATGCAAAAATACCTTCATATTGGTATCGCTTCGGCACATGCCTGTGCCTGTGGGTTTTAATTGCGACATTAAACGGGATGCCGCAACTGGCGATATCATTTCCCGTGGCATTCTTCGATTTTTTGGCGACACTCGCCCTTTGCAACAATATTTCCGCCCGCTGGAATTTGCCGCAAGTGGAAACATTCATCGTTTTCATAGCATTCCTTTCTTGGGGCAGCATCAAAGGATTGTTATCCGTGCTTGAAGCATTAAAGCAGCTGTCCTTATTTGGGAATTCAACGGAAATCATAATGTTCATCATAATAAATCTCTGCATACTCGTTGTATACATTTATAAGAATGTTCAATATACACAGGTTTCGGAACGCCTGTACAATGCACTCTCAAATAGCGCAAAGAATGTAATATTCTATTACCAAATCTCGCCTTACCCGTCATTTGAGTACATAACTCCATCTGTTGAAGCCGTTACAGGATATACGCAGGAGGATTGCTATGCGGATCCCAGGATATATCTGAAACTGGTGGATTCGGAACACCTGGAGGACTCCGAGAAAATCTTTGCCGGTGAGAGTGGAGATATGCAATCCGCCGAATTTGAACTTATAAAAAAAGACGGTAGTAAATTTTGGGTTAATTTCAGCAGTAAAATCATCTATAATAACAATCTTCCGGTTGCGCTTGAAGGGCATTTTTCCGATATTTCGATATACAAAAAAACCGAAAATTTATTGGAAACATCCAAAGTGTCGAGACAGCGCCTGATTTCGTATGTTTCACATGAGCTGAAAACCCCTATTACCTCAATACTCGGATATGTAGGCGCAATAACCGACGGGACATTTTCGACGAACGAAGAAAAAGAGCAGGCACTCAAAATCATCGATTCCAAGGTTCGCAATATGGAGCATCTCATCAATGATCTTTTTCAACTCACAAAATTGGAATCGGATCAATTTTCTTTCAATTTCATGCTCGTTTCGGCAACGGAGTTATCGGAAACACTTGTAAATACGCATTTGCACGATATACATGAAGCGAAACTCAATCATAAAGTGAGGATCAATGATAAGCAGCTTCGCGATGTGGAAGTGATTGCAGATGTTCAAAGAATTGAGCAGGTCTTCTCAAACATACTATCCAATGCACTGAAGCATACTCCACCCGGAGGATCTAT
>CAUUCX010000040.1:0-8189 GCA_963543615.1 uncultured Eubacteriales bacterium
ATTAGATGATATGAATAACTTTACATTATGCTTTCCGTTTATGTTGTTAAGTTGGATTGGGAGCGTGTGATTTCTTCGGCTGATAGAAATTATGATTTCCTGCTTAAAATTGTGGATGATATCTATACGGCCGTCAAGAATTTAGGGGATTATGTCAATAGACTGTATAAGAATATAAGAACGGAATTACCGAATGAAATCTTTGTTATTACAACGCAGGAGCTTGAGGATTTGTATCCGGATCTCACAGCTAAAGAGAGAGAAAAAGCTATTGCAAAAGAGCACCGAGCGGTTTTCATTTCGAAGATAGGCAAGGTGTTGAATTCGGGGCAAAAGCATGATGGACGAGCACCGGATTATGATGATTGGGAATTGAATGGAGATATTATTCTTTGGAACGATATACTGGAAGATGCTTTCGAAATATCATCTATGGGGATACGCGTCGATGCCGAATCCATGAAGAAACAGCTTAATGCGGCAGGCGCAACGGATAGAGCGGAGTTGGCATTTCATAGAGCCGTTTTGAATGATGAGCTTCCTCTTAGTGTTGGCGGAGGAATAGGACAGAGTCGTTTATGTATGTATTTTCTTCGAAAAGCGCATATCGGTGAAGTCCAAGTGACGGTGTGGCCGGAGGATATGGTTGATATGTGTAAGAGCGGTAATATCTTTTTATTGTAGTCGGTTTTGTCCGAGTTTCTTCAAATATACGGGGAAGATTATGAAATATGTCGATTTGGTGATTGAGAATAGAAGCGATAAAACCGATAGACCATATACTTATCTATACAACGGTGATGATATTAAAATCGGCAGTGTGGTGTATGTTCCGTTTAACAGAGGAAATAAAATTAAAAAGGCATATGTCGTAGGCGTAAATGACAAGAAGCTTGAAAACAGGTCGGGAAAAGAGATAAAGTATAAAGAGGTGGAATCCGTGAATGAGGATATCGCCTTGACAGAGGAGATAGTGCGCACCGCTTTTTGGATCAGCAGGAGATATTATTGCCGGACGATAGATGCCATAAATCTTTTTGCTCCTACCGTAACGGCATTAAGATCCGAAAAGGTGGGAGACACGGATTCTTCACAGACAGAGACCGATTCGGGCATTGTGCCCATGCTCACAAGCGAGCAGCAATGTGTTATGGGTGAAATTGATAAGGCGATAGATGATAATCTGTTGTCTTTATTCTTGTTACACGGCGTTACGGGCAGCGGTAAAACCGAAGTCTATATTCGCGCAGTGGACAAATGCATCGCAAGCGGCAGAAATGCTATAGTTATGGTTCCTGAAATATCGCTTACAAATCAGATGATTGAGCGTTTTATCGCTCGATTTGGAGCTCGGAATATCGCGGTTTTGCATAGCAAGATGTCAAAAGGACAGCGTTATAGGCAATGGCTGCGCATCAGGAGCGGAGAAGCGCGGATAGCTATAGGTGCGAGATCGGCGGTGTTTGCACCGTTTGAAGACATAGGAATTATAATAATGGACGAGGAGCATGAAACCAGCTATAAATCGGATATGACACCCAAGTATGATACCGTTGAGGTGGCAAGTAAACGCCTTACAAATCAAGCCGTACCCGGCACATTGCTGCTGGGCAGCGCGACCCCCTCGGTTGTTACGAACTTTCGAGCTGAATGCGGAATATTCAAAAAGTTAAGCCTTACCAAGAGGTACAATGAAGTAAAACTCCCTAAAATCAGGATCGTTGATATGCGGGAGGAAATGAAGCATGGAAATCAAAGTATATTCAGCAAGGCACTATATGAAAAATTGGAAGCTACGGTGGATTCCGGGAAACAGGCAATTTTGTTTCTGAATCGCAGAGGCTATTCAACATATATTTCCTGCTGTGATTGCGGTTATGTATTGAAATGCGCGGATTGCGATATATCTCTTACATATCACAAACGCTCAAACAGCGCGCTTTGTCATTATTGCGGTCGCAGAACGGCTCCACCGATAAAATGTCCCGAATGCGGCGGTGAGCATATGGATTACTTCGGTATAGGCACCGAAAAATTGGCGGAGGAGGTTGAAAAGCTTTTTCCGGAATGCGTTGTAGATCGTCTGGATCTTGATACTATACAGAGAAAGGGCAGTATTGAACGGATATTGAGGTCATACGAGGATCAAAAGACCGATATCCTTGTCGGTACACAGCTTGTTGCAAAGGGTTTGGATTTCAAAAATGTAGGACGGGTTGGACTCGTTTCAGCCGATGTGAGTCTCAATATCCCGGATTATCGCGCCGCCGAAAAGACCTTTCAACTTATCACACAGGCTGCGGGACGAGCCGGCAGAGGAGCGGAAAGGGGAGATGTGATCGTGCAGACATATACCCCGGAGCATTATGCGATAATGGCGGCTGTTAATGCGGATTATGATGCATTTTACAATTCGGAAATTGTTTTGAGAAAAATGCGTACATACCCGCCTTTTTCGGATATAATAAAAGTGGAGTTTTCGGGTAAAAACGATAGCGAGGCATATAAAGTCGCAAAAACGGGAGAAAATCTTCTTAAAGAGATTTTAACTACTGATGCTGCGAATAATGTATTGCCGGTACAGTCTTCCTATATTGCAAAAATAGGAGACAAATATCAGTATTCATTTTTAGTAAAAGCGGCGGCTAAAAATAGGGTCGAATATGCCAACGCCGTGCTGACACTGAAGAAAAGACTTATGCAAACATATGCAGATATTAATATAGGAATTGATATAAATCCTTATTGAGAAAATGGAGGAAGTATGGCACTCAGAAAAATAGTGGTAGACGGAGACGAGATACTTAAAAAAAAATGCCGACCGGTTGAAACGGTAAATGATAGAATTCGCTTGATTTTAGATGATATGGTTGAAACGATGCATGAATACAACGGAGTCGGTCTTGCCGCTCCGCAGGTAGGTATAATGCGCAGAATGTTTGTTGCGGAACCGGATGATGAGGGCGTGATCTATATGATAAACCCCGAAATAATAGAAACGCGAGGTGCTGAAATAAAAGAAGAGGGCTGCTTATCGGTACCGGGATATACGGGCTATGTGGAAAGACCGCAATATGTGAAAATCAAAGCGCTCGACAGAGATGGAAATGAAGTCGTTTATGAAGCCGAGGGTTTCAAGGCGAGGGTATTTTGTCATGAAAATGATCATCTTGACGGTATATTGTATTATGAAAAGGCGGAAGATTTCAAAAAATCGGATTCCTGATTTAAGGTGGGATATTTTAAGACATGAAGATAATTTATATGGGAACACCCGGGTTTGCGGTAACCCCGTTACAGTCAATATATGATGCCGGTCATGAAATCGCGGCTGTTGTCACTCAACCCGACAAACAGCGAGGCAGAGGTAAAATGCTCCAGTTCAGTGAAGTTAAAAAATGGGCGATGGAGCACGCTGTACATGTGTTACAGCCGGAGAAAATAAAAGATAATATTGAGTTTAGGGATTTTATAATGCGTGAGAAACCGGATTTGTGTATTGTTGTGGCATACGGAAAAATCTTGCCGCCGAATTTGCTCGAAATCCCCAAATACGGTTTTATCAATCTTCATGCATCTTTGCTTCCTAAACATCGCGGAGCGGCCCCGATTCAAAAATCCATATTGGATGGCGATATCGAAACCGGTGTATCAATAATGCGAGTTGAGCAGGAACTTGATTCCGGAGCCGTTTTCGATGCGGCAACTACACCTATATTACGAAAAACGGCGGGAGAACTGCACGATGAACTTTCTCAAATAGGTGCCGAGTTATTGCTTAAGACCATATCGGATTTTGAAAAAGGAAAAACGGAGCCTATTGAGCAGGATTCCGCATATGCCACATACGCAAAACCTATTGAAAAATCAGATGGCAAACTGGATTTTTCCAAAACCGCGGCTGAACTTGAACGCATGGTAAGAGCTTTTGATCCTTGGCCCGGAACTTTTTTTGACATCGGAGGAGATCGTTATAAAGTTTGGAGTGCTGATGTGCAGCATTCAGCAGTACCGTGTGAACCGGGGAGAATCCTGTTTTCCGATAAAAACGGATTGGGCATATCCACTGCCGATGGAATTTTTGTAGTAAGAGAGATACAGGCAGAGGGCAAAAAAAGAATGTCCGTCGCAGATTTTTTGCGGGGCAGAACGATTGAAATCTCCTCAAAAGTGGAGTAGAATAATAACTTGAACAGTAAGAGAATTGGAGGGATTTATGTTTTTTGATTGGACCTTTATTATATTGATACCGGGGATAATTTTGGCAACATATGCGCAAGCCAAGGTGAAGACAACTTTTGCTAAATATTCAAAAATTTCCAATGCGCGAGGGATCACGGGACAGCAAGCGGCCGCCTTGATATTGCAGCACCATAATTTGTCGGCAATCCAGATACGCGGAACGGGCGGAAAATTGACAGATAATTATGATCCGAAACAGCGCTTACTTAATCTTTCTCCCGATGTTTTTCAGGTTGCTTCGGTGGCTTCGGTGAGCGTTGCCGCACATGAAGTCGGGCATGCAATTCAACATGCGGAAGGATATAAACCTCTAATAGTAAGAAATTCAATAGTTCCGGCAGTGAATTTGCTTTCGATGTTTTCATGGCCGCTTATCATTATCGGAATTTTCGTGGTATATGCCGGTATGCAGTTCGGATATGCGATTATTGACCTTGGAATTTTATTCTTTTTAGGTGTTATATTTTTTCATCTCATCACATTGCCGGTTGAGATAAATGCGAGTAGAAGAGCCATTGTTGCACTCGGTGAATTGAATATTCTTGAGGGAAAACAAGAAGAACGAGGCGCAAAAAGAGTCTTATCCGCCGCCGCACTTACATATGTTGCTGCTCTTGCAGTTGCGGTATTGAATTTGATAAGAATACTTATAATCAGAGGCAGTAATAATTAAAAGCGGCGCATGATTTGTATTCATAATATTTTATTAAGTATTTAATGTTTGTAAGCGTATTAGATTAGGAGATGGTGTTATGGACGCTAACAGGAAAACCGCTTATCTGACTTTGATGGCGGTTGAGCAAAAAAAAGCATATTCGAATATTGCATTGAATCATCAGATAATAGTGGGAAAACCGACCTCGGAAGCTTTTGTTCGTGAGCTGGTTTATGGCGTTTTGGAAAATAAAATATGGCTTGATTATATTTTGGAACATTTAATTCCTTCAGGTGTAGAAAGCGTGAAAACCTCGGATTTGACTATTTTACGTATGGGTATCTACCAGTTAGGATATATGGATTCAGTGCCCGAGTATGCTGCCGTTAACGAGAGTGTGGTGCTTGCAAAGCGTTTTGCAAGAGGTCGTTCCGGCTTTATAAATGGGGTTTTACGTTCTTATATCAGGGAGAGGTACAATATAAAACTGCCGGATAGATTTGAAGATGAGGTCAAATACCTCTCAATTAAGTATTCATATGATCCGTGGATAATCAGCTTGTGGATGGAACAATACGATTCTCGCTTCGTTGAGGAGCTGCTTGAAGCGGGGAATCAAAAGCCGCCTATGGTGATCAGAATGAATTGGCTGAAAGTTGTTAAACGCGATTTGATCGCAAGATTGGAAAAACAGGGATTTGAAGTCAGCGAGGGGAAGCTGTGCGATGATTCTTTATACATAAAGGGAAGCGGCTTGATAAATAATCAGCTTTACAGGAACGGAATGTACTCCGTACAGGATGAGGCTGCATTGCTTGTCGCAAATATGCTGGATCCGAAACAGGGTGATTTGATTATGGATCTCTGTGCCGCACCGGGCGGGAAGACCATGGCTATCGCGGAACGCATGAATAATCGCGGCAAAATAATCGCTTCGGATATATATAAGAGGAAATTGAATATTGTAGAGCAGGAAGCCAAACGTTTGGGAATTACTATAGTTGAAACGAGACCATGGGACGCCACAAGAGTTGATTCGAATATGGTGCAAAAGGCCGACAGAGTCTTGGTGGATGTGCCATGTTCAGGACTCGGTGTGATAAGGAGAAAGCCTGAAATTAAGTATAAAAAACCTTTTAATTTGGATGGTTTGCCGAGAATTCAATTGGAAATTTTATCGGCGGGTGCTCAATATGTAAAAGTGGGTGGAGTCATCGTTTATTCAACATGCACAATCAATGCGCATGAGAATCAGGAAGTTGTTGAGGCTTTTCTCAAGAAGAATCCTATGTTCAAAAAGGAAGAGGCTGTACAACTTCTTCCCAATGTAAACGGGACAGACGGTTTTTATATTTGCAAATTGCGTAAAGACGGAGGATTATTATAATCTTATGCAGGTGGGATTTAAGAGCGACAGAGGGAGAAAACGCGCTAAGAATGAGGACGCGTTCTATGTTATGCCCGAAAATAATGTTTTTATAGTCGCCGACGGTGTAGGGGGGAGCAATGCCGGGGAAATTGCGAGTCGTACCGCAGTGAATGAATTTGCAAATTGTTTCAGGAACAAGCATTTTGATGAGCAGATTTCCGATGATGATATTCGAGATTTTATATTGGAATCCATGGACAGAATAAATGCCAAGATCTTTTTGATGTCCTTAAAGCATATGGAGAACACCGGAATGGCGACAACCATGGTTGCCGCTTTCTTGTATAATAAAAAAGCATATTTTGTAAATATAGGTGACAGCCGCGCTTATATATTGCGTGATGGTGAATTGTTTCAAATCAGTGAAGATCACACTTATGTAAATTCCCTGATTAAGCAGGGGCTTATAACCGCAGAAGAGGGCAGGTTGCGTGAGGATAATTATAAGATCACAAGGGCTGTCGGCGCAGAAAAAAATGTGCAACCAGATTTTTACATATTGGATTTGAAAGATGGTGATATAATTTTATTATGTACCGACGGATTGCATGGTGCGGTTGACAGACCGGCGATCACAGATATTTTGAAAAATGATAATAATACGATTCAGGAGCGTTGTGAGTTGCTTATTGAGCTCGCCAATCGTGCCGGCGGATTTGATAATATAACTGCGATTTGCGTGCAGATATAAGGAGGATGAACATGAGTAGCAGAATTCTTGCAGGAAGATATGAACTGCTTGAGAGAATAGGAAGCGGCGGTATGGCCGTGGTATATAAAGCGCGATGCCGTTTACTTAACAGGTTTGTGGCTATTAAGATTCTCAAACCCGACTTCATAAAGGATGTGAAATTTATCGAGAATTTTAGGCGGGAATCACAAGCTGCCGCGAGTCTTAATCATCCTAATATTGTAAATGTATATGATGTCGGGCGCGAGGGCAATATTCACTACATAGTTATGGAGTATATAGAGGGCGAGCCGTTAAGTGAAGTTATCGAAAGGGAAGCTCCGCTCGATTATGCAAGGGTTATAGAAATTTCCAAACAGATTTCTTTAGCACTCAGTGCGGCCCATTCACATCACATCATTCACAGAGATGTAAAACCTCATAATATCTTGATCACGAATGAGGGTGTTGCGAAAATTACGGATTTCGGAATTGCAAAGGCGGTCAATGCGGTGACACTGGTCGGTAACACGGGCACCGTTATGGGATCTGTACATTATTTCTCACCGGAACAGGCGCGGGGAGGTTTTGTCGATGAAAAATCCGATATCTATTCGTTTGGAATAGTAATGTATGAAATGCTTACAGGGCGAGTGCCTTTTGACGGCGAGAACCCCGTATCCGTTGCTCTAAAGCATATCAATGAAGAAATCGCACCTCCGTCAAATTTTGTCGAGGGTGTTCCGCCGAGATTGGAACAGATAATAATGAAAGCAACGGATAAGTTCCAAATCAACAGATATAAAACTGCGGAAGAGATGTATGAAGCGTTGAATAATCTGGAATTTGTGCAGTCCATAGTGGGAAACAGATCGGCACATCCGGTAGATGTGCGCGGTTTCGCTGCGGCAAATCAAACTCGTGAAAATAAGCGCATAGAAAAAGAGACGCCGGAAATCTCATCAACTGCGGGAGGAGTGAGAAGCGAGCTTGGCGCAAATGAAAAAGATTCACCTAATAGTCATATTTTCGGCGGAAATAGAATCCACAATAATGTAGAAAAAAAGAAAGCGAAAGATTTGGAGGCGAAAAAAGTATTCAGAAAGCGTTTCCTCATCATATTGATTGCATTGCTTTGCGCTATACCGACTGCGTATTTCATCGTTTCGGCAGTAGATGCATATAATTCTAAA
>CAUUCX010000041.1:0-8099 GCA_963543615.1 uncultured Eubacteriales bacterium
GGAAACGGTTTTTACTTCATCTCCCGATGAGTTTTTCACCAATATGGAAGTGCTCGGCACTATATTCAGCGCATATATAATAACGAAAGACGCTAATTCCTTATACCTGATAGACCAACATGCCGCACATGAACGAATTTATTATGAACATTTTATGAGCAGTTATAGAGGTGAAAAAGACATCGCAAGGCAGCAGCTATTGCTTCCGATAGTCATCAATCTTTCCGCAGAAGCGAAGCTGGCATTTGCCGAGGAGGATACAAAATCCGTTTTAACGGATTTGGGATTCGGACTGGAAGACTTCGGTCCAACCGCTTTGAAATTATACGAATTGCCGAGTTATATGGAACAAAGTTCGGCTCAAGCTTTTTTGGATGAGTTTTTTGATAATTTGGAAAACGCCGCGATAAAATTGGATCCGGCACAAGTGGATAGACTGATTATGCGTTCGTGCAAGGCTGCTGTAAAGGCAAATGATCGCTTGGCGACGGAGGAAATCTCACAGCTTTTGTCCGACCTTGCAAATTGCGAAAACCCGCATTCATGCCCGCATGGCAGACCTACTGTCATCAGGTTCAAAAAATATGATATAGAAAAAATGTTTAAGCGCGTGTAACAAATGCGAATTATACGGAGAATATGAATAATAAGCTTCTTATTTTGGCAGGGCCGACTGCTGTTGGAAAAACTGAATATGCGATTAAGATTGCGCGACATTTCGGTGGTGAAATCATCTCCGCGGATTCGATGCAGATATATGAAAAGTTCGATATCGGCAGTGCGAAACCTACTATTGAGGAACGGTCGCAGGCGGTTCACCATCTTATAGATTTTGTAGATCCCCGCGATTTTTTTACGGCGGCGGATTATCAGCAGCATGCCCTTAAAAAAATAAATGAACTTTGTGAAAAAAATATATTTCCGATTGTGAGCGGCGGCACCGGATTATACCTGAATTCGATAATGTACGATATGGATTTTACGGCACCGACCGCGGATATGGATTACCATTCAAATTTGGAAAAATTGGCATCGGAAAAGGGGAATCATCATGTAGATGAAATGCTGATCAGAGCGGATCCCGAAACGGCAATGCGTTTGCACCCGAACAATATCAGGCGCGTGATAAGAGCACTTGAGGTAATGGAATTACATGGGAAAAATATTGATGATTTCGGCAAGATGCCGTTGCGCAAAGGATTCGATTTTACTGTTGCAACGCTGCTGCGTGATAGAGATGAACTGTATCACAGGATAAATATGCGCGTCGATTTGCTCATGGAAAAAGGTTTGCTTTCCGAGGTCGAAGCTTTGGTGAGCGGCGGTCTTAAACTTGATGATATTTCGATGAAAGGGATCGGATATAAAGAGTTGTTTGATTATATTAACGGAGATGTCGGTCTTGAGACTGCAATCGATAATATAAAGAGAAATACGCGCAGATATGCCAAACGACAGATGACATGGTTCAGGAAATATCAGCAGGGAAAGACTTTCAATTTGTCGGAATTTGCGAATGATGATGATGCTTTCGCGGAAATCGCTGATTGGTTGGAGAAAGAGAATGAAAGAGTCTAATGGTGACAAGGGCGGTGCAAAAAAAACGCGTCGCATATCAAAAAGTGATAAACCTCAAAATATTCAGCTGAAAGAAGCCGAGATTTTTGATGCCTGTGATCAGTTGGAAAAGGAAATGCCTAAATTTTTCAAGAGTTTTTTTTACTATCTTAAGGGAAATGTGTTGCCTATGACGAGGCTCGCATATCTTCAGGATATAAGTCTTTTCCTCAAATGGCTTACGGATGAGGGGGTGCTGACGAGTGCTGAAAAAACTGCAGATATAAGCATCTCCGATTTTTCGGGGATAAAGGGTAGAGATGTGAATTATTTCCTCGATTATTGTCGTCATTATGAGAAACACGATGGGGAAATCGTTTATATCTATGAGAATGCCAATCGCAGTCTTGCTCGAAAAAAGTCGTCGCTTTCCGTACTTTTCAGGCATCTGTATCGTGATGAAATAATCCCCTCAAATATAACCGATACATTCGACCCGATCAGGGTGCCGAGACCGGGCGAGCAGGAAATAAAAGCTTTGCAGGATGATGAGGTGATGCTCATGCTCGATGCGGTAACAACGGGTGCGGGCTTGACGGACAAGGAACGGCAATACTGGGAAAAAACGAAATATAGAGATAAAGCGGTGCTGATAATGTTCTTGACATACGGGCTGCGTTTATCGGAATTGCAGCAGCTAAATTTGTCTTCAATAAATTTTTCACGGGGAGAGTTTAAGATATTTCGCAAGCGGGGCAAGGAAGCTCTGATGCCGCTCAATGATTCGGTAACGATAACGCTTGAGGATTATCTGAGAAATGAACGTCCCGATGACGATATGCTCGATGATGAACACAAAGATGCACTGTTTTTATCCCTACAGCGCAGGCGCATGACGGACAGACAGATACGTGAACTGGTCAAGAAATATACTTCGGTCGCTCTGAAAACTTCGCGGGATTCCGGGTACAGTCCGCATAAATTGAGGGCGACGGCGGCCACCAGCCTTATAGGGAGGGGCAACTCGATCTTTGATGTGCAGGCATTGCTTGATCATGAGCGCGTAACGACCACACAGCTTTATGCGGCGCATAAAAAGGATGTTAAGCGCAATCTGGTACGGGATATGGAATGGGAAACCGAGCGCATGGCGGGAAAGGAATACGAGAATGACGAGGAATAGCAAAACAAGGGAATATTTGAGGGATATTGCGGGGATTTCAGAGGCGATACTCGATTTGACAGATGAGGCGGAACGGGAGCTTTTCGGAAAATTCAAAGAGCTTGACGATATAAAAGCCTTTAACCAATATAAGGTTTTGCGTGCAATGCAGGAAAATCATCTGTCGGACATGCATTTTACATGGGCGACGGGATACGGTTATGATGATGCGGGCAGAGACGCTGTTGAACGGATTTATGCCGATGTTTTCGGCGCGGAGGCGGCACTCGTAAGGCCTACAATTGTCAGCGGCACCCATGCGCTCAATCTGCTCTTGTCGGGGATATTAAGACCGGGTGATGAGATGATATATTGTTCGGGAGCGCCGTATGACACATTGGAACTTGTTATCGGCAAGCGAGGCGAGGGTATGGGTTCTCTTGCGGATTTCGGGATCGGCTATGCGGAAGCCCCTTTAACCGATGCCGGAAAACCGGACTGCGATGCTGTTGCGGCGCTGATTAAGCCTCAAACTCGCATGTGTTGTCTTCAGCGCTCTACCGGATATTCATGGCGGCAGGCGATAAGCATAGAAGAAATCGCTAAATGGGTTGATTTTGTTAAGAGCATCAACCCGGAGATTATATGTATGGTAGATAATTGCTATGGCGAGTTTTTGGATTTCAAGGAGCCGACCGAAGTCGGTGTGGACATTATGGCGGGCTCGCTTATAAAAAATCCGGGCGGCGGACTCGTTTTGGCGGGCGGTTATATTGTAGGCAGGCGCGAGCTTGTGGATATGATTGCATATCGCTTGACCGCTCCCGGGCTGGGCGGAGAATGCGGTTTGACTTTCGGGCAGACTCGGAATATGATGCACGGAATCTTTATTGCGCCGCAGACCGTAAACGGTGCGGTAAAGGGAGCTATGCTATGTGGCTGTGTTTTTGAAAAATTAGGATATGATATTTGCCCGTCCGTTGATGCCGAAAGAAATGATATAATACAGGCGGTGGCGCTGAAAACTCCGGGAGCGGTCAAAGCTTTTTGCCGAGGAATACAGGCGGCGGCACCGGTAAATTCCAATGTTTTGCCTTTGCCGTGGGAGATGCCGGGATATGAAGATCCGGTGATAATGGCTGCGGGCGCGTTTGTGCAGGGCTCGTCTATAGAGCTTTCCGCCGATGCACCTATGAGAGAGCCATATATCGTCTATTTTCAAGGCGGGATTACATATGAGCATTCAAAATTCGGTGTTATAAAGGCGTTACAACATTTGCAGGAATCGGGCGAGTTGACTTTATGACGGTTTACACGCACACAAACAATTTTGTTGCAGGGGTGCTGAGATGGCGTTTTTTTCAAAAGGAAAATTCAATAACGGGGATGAAAAAGAGCGCGCCGGCGAGCGAAAGGTGAAGTATGGGGATATGACCGATGCACAGAAGTCGGCATACGTGAAATATCTTGTCGGGAATGTCCTTAAATTCAGCATTTTATTGATCCTTATAATCGGGATACCGCTGTATCTGTATTTTTTTCAGCGCGATTTTTTTCATAGCTTGAGGAGCATGAAAGATGCAAAAGAATTTTTGCTCGCACAGGGGAATTCCGCGATAATCGCTTATTTGGCGATACAGATATTGCAGGTGATAATAAGCATTATCCCGGGGAACATTTTGCAGATGGCGGCAGGTTATATATTCGGATTCAGGATCGGATTTTTGACTTCCGTCATAGGCGTTACTTTAGGCTCGATGATTACATTTTATCTCGGCAGATTTTTAGGACAGGATGCAATGAAGATGATGTTCGGTGAGCTTCGTTTTGCAAAATTTATGGAAAAATGCAATTCAAAGCGCGGATTCATAGTCCTGTTCATATTGAATTTAATCCCCGGCGGGCCCAAGGATTTGTTGTGCTATGTTGCAGGTGTTTCAAATATGCGCTTCGGGGTCTTTGTTACAGTGGTGATGTCTGCTCGAATTCCGGCGCTCTGTGCCTCAATACTGTTCGGGAAATTTGTAGACGGTAAGAACTATATCGCCGTCACCGTAATAGTGGTGGCGGTAACGATATCTATGCTTCTGATATATTTTAAGCGTGCGGAGCTGGATCGCAGATTGAATTATCTTTATGAAAAATACGTGCTGAAAGGCAGGCAATGATATGGCGAAAGAGATAAACTGGTATCCCGGACATATGAAAAAAACGCGTGAGCTGATGCGCGAAAGTCTTAAAATCGTAGATGCATCTATCGAGCTTTTGGATGCTCGGATTCCGGTATCAAGCAGGAATCCGGTAATAGATGAAATCTTGAGCTCAAACGAAAACAAATGCAGGATTATATTGCTGAATAAATCGGATTTGGCGGATTCACAGGTAAATATTTTATGGCAGGAACGGTTGGCTGAGGACGGAGCGAAAGTTTTTTTGACGGATTCATCTTCGGGCAGGGGTTTGCGCCCGTTGCTCGATTATTTGAAAAATCTTGAGGGCAGGCGGAATGATATCGCCAGAGTTAAGCGCGCATTGCGCATCATGATCATAGGGATACCGAATGTGGGGAAATCCACACTGATAAATCAATTGGCTGAACGAAAAGGCGCAAAGACGGGAGATTGCCCCGGGGTAACGCGCGGCAAGCAGTGGATTACGCTTAAAAACAAAATGCAGCTTTTAGATACGCCGGGGATACTTTGGCCGAAATTCGAAGATCCTCAAGTCGGTCTCAAACTCGCTTTTTGCGGGGCGATAAAGGATGAAATAATGGATATCACGGATTTGAGTTTTGAACTGATTAAGGAATTAAAGCTCGTTGCGCCTGAAGCCGTGGCAAAGCGTTACGGCATAGAATCCGATATTGAAGACACTCTTGCCGTTATGGAAGCGATAGCCGTAAAAAGGGGCTTTCTCATGGGCGGCGGACGAATTGATTATGAGCGCACGGCGCGTTGCATCATTATGGAATTCAGGGCGGGGCAATTAGGGCGCATTTCTCTGGAAAGACCTTAACTGAATACAAAATAGGCACTGCAAGCCGCCTAAATACTGCAAAACGAAAAATATCATAAAACACATAGAGAGGTTCAAATGACAAAAGAAGAAAGAATTGCGGCTCAGGAAATCCGGTTTCACAATATGTACGAATTTGACAGGGGATATGATGTGCTCGGAGCGCTGCCTTGCATCGGAATAGATGAGGCGGGGAGAGGACCGCTCGCGGGACCGGTCGTAGCGGCGGCGGTAATGCTGCCCGCCGATGAGAATGCGCTTGTGAATCTCAAAGCCGTAAATGATTCCAAAAAGTTGTCGGAAAAAAAGAGAAATGAACTCTACAATCTCATATGCGAACATGCCATAGCCATTGGTGTGGGCGCGGCGGACAATGAGATGATCGATGAAATAAATATACTGAACGCGACCAAAAATGCTATGGCGGGGGCAATAAAAAATCTTATGAGCGATCTCGAGCAGACAGGAGAAAAGCCGGCCGGAATACTGGTGGATGCGGTGAACCCGGGAGGCGGATATGATTGTACGCCTATAATAAAAGGTGATGAAAAAAGCCTTTCTATAGCTGCCGCCTCAATTATCGCAAAGGTTACAAGAGATGCCATGATGTGTGAATATTCATTGATTTATCCCGAATACGGATTTGAATTGCACAAGGGATATGGTACGCAAAAACATTATCAGGCGATCAGAGAACACGGCTTAACACCGATCCATCGCTTGAGTTTTTTGAAAAGTTTACATGATACTCCGCTCAAATAAATAACGAAAAAATTGACAGCTATGTATAAATCTCTTGCAAGTGAGGATAATATGATATATCATTTGATGTGTAGTCAATTACAACATGATAGCGGCTTGCCGCTGATTAAGTTGATGTTTTAATTGATATCGTTTATTCTCGGGGCATTAGCTCAGCTGGGAGAGCGCATGGCTGGCAGCCATGAGGTCAAGGGTTCGATCCCCTTATGTTCCACCAAAGGAGTGAGGTCGTGCTGATTACATCGGCGCGACCTTTAAAATTTTATACAAGCATTTCTGTGTTTTTAATCAATCTCATCAGTTCTCAAAATGGCAATACCTGTTTCTCCAAAGTTTTTGGATAATTCAATATCATACAGTGAATTTCATATAGGTTTTTGTAATATCATTGACAATATGTAAAAATATGGTAATATGGCATTAGAAGGGGCATGGAAAATTATGGAATGAAAGATTATCGGCATTGGATTCTCTTTGATTTGTATTTTCATATAGAGAGGAGAAATATTACAAATTGCAATGGATGATAGGAATATGCGACAAATCGGCAAGCTCGGAGAAGATATCGCTGTGGACTACCTGACAGAGAATAATTATCGTATCTGTGCTCGCAATGTATATACGCTTCGAGGGGAAATAGATATCGTATCATATGATAATGCGAATAGAGAGTATGCTTTTATAGAGGTAAAATATCGCAAGAATTTGCAATTCGGTTATCCCGCTGAAGGGATAGCGGGTAAAAAAATGAATCATTTACGAGATGCAATAAATATTTTTATCAAATTGTATTTTAACGGAATTCCGGATCTGAAATACCGAATGGATTTAATTGAGATAATCAAAGAAGATGAAGCTATGCAAATACGACATTTGAAAAATATTTAAATTTTTATAATGAGGTATTACCATTGCTTCAGTATTAATGAAAAGGGGAAAAATGCTTGCAAATATTATTACAGTAACATTGGAAGGATTGAATACGGAAAGCGTTGTCGTGGAAACCGATATTACAAGCGGTCTGCCCGCCCTCAATATAGTCGGTTTGCCAAGCGCCACCGTAAAGGAATCTTCTGAACGCATACGATCGGCAATCATAAATTCCGGATACAATTATTCTCGTAACAGGATAACGGTTAATCTTTCTCCTGCAAACATGAGGAAGAACGGAACACATTTCGACTTGCCGATTGCTCTTGGGGTATTGCTTTCTTCAGAGGAAATAAAATCTGAAATAACTGATTCGGAGATCATTAAAAATACGGCTTTTATCGGTGAATTGTCGCTCGACGGTAAGATAGTGGGCATAAAAGGAGCCTTGCCGATGCTGCTCGGCGTAAGGAATATGGGAATAAAAAGGATAATAGTTCCGATGGAAAATTTCGATGAATGTAAAGTCATTTCAGGTCTTGAAATTATAGCGGTTTCAAAGCTGAAAAATGCCGTTTTTGCATTGGGACGCAGCTTGAATGAATTGAAAGCTGTAAATTCTTCCGAGAT
Source organism: uncultured Eubacteriales bacterium (assembly GCA_963543615.1). Classification (GTDB taxonomy): domain Bacteria; phylum Bacillota; class Clostridia; order Peptostreptococcales; family Anaerovoracaceae; genus CAUUCX01. The sequence goes on from CAUUCX010000041.1 coordinate 7,997, forward strand.
TCTGTGCCACAGCAAAGATGGTGATGATTCTGAAATGATGATTAATGTAGGCGGCTTAAATAATGTCACAGGCGGCAAGAATAGTCGGAGCGGGGATTTTGCC
>CAUUCX010000042.1:0-8098 GCA_963543615.1 uncultured Eubacteriales bacterium
AAAAAATCTATCGGCAATATTGAGATATGTTTCGGAATTCTTCTTCAAAGCATTAACTCGCTCTATATCAACACCCACTTCGTTTTCAGACAGCAGGATACAAAGGATATCGGAGCTGTGGCTTATTGAAATCTCAGGCATGTGCGAGGCGGGCACCCCCGAAACGAAAGGTTTACCGCGCTCATCTTTCTTAATGCACAATTGTTCCGCCTCTGCGGCATTGAGTTCACATCTGCCTCCGCCGCGCTCATTCAAAAATAAACGAAGCGCGTCGGCAGCCAATGCTTCAACCGATGCGCTATTATTGGTAAAACTGTACAAATACAAATTCAAAACCTGCTCCTTACGCTTTACCGCATATAAATCCAATACGATATATCGACTTATTTTATCTACGAAAAGAAAAAACTATTTTTTCTTTGCCATGCGCTCAAGCATCATCTTATATCCATCCGCCCCATATAGCAGGCACTTATTGATTCTGCTGATCGTAGCGGTACTTGCCGCCGTTTTTTCTTCAATGCTGTTGTAAGTATGCTTATCCGCGAGCAGTTTTGCAACCTGCCAGCGTTGAGCAATCGCATTCAGCTCGTGCACGGTACAAATATCCTCAAAAAAACGATAACACTCCTCGGGATTTTTCAACTCCAAAATAATGTCGAACAGTTCATCTATTTCCGCAGATTTCAGCCTTGATTCGTAAGCCATAATATTCTCCCTTCATACAAAACCACAAGATGCAACTTTCATATGATTAAAGCTTCACTTTCCCTATGTATTACTTTAATGCATTAACTTGCATTTGTCTACAGCCTTTTTTTGTTCAGGAATTTCACAAATACGATAATTTCATGCATCCACAGCGGTGTTGATGAAATCAATATGAGCTTGATCCACTCGGCGATTCCGAGCTCCACCGTTTCAAACATATCAATGAGAAACGGAATTTCAGTAACAGCCACCTGAAGAAGCAGCCCTATCCCGACGGCTACAAGCATCATCTTATTTTCAAGGTGTTTTATCTTGAATACGGATGTGTTCATATCCCTCATTCCCACAGCATTGAAAAGCTGTGCCATGGCGAGAACGGTGAACGCGTAAGTTTGCGCGGATTTTATCCCGCCCGGCGCAATCGTAAATGCAAACAGGCTTGATGCCGCAATCACCGCTCCCATCGACAAAGTGAAAGCATAACCGCCTCGTGCAAATATGCTCTCATTTTGATTGCGAGGTTTCTCTTTCATTACATCGGGATTCCCGGGGTTTACGCCAAGCGCAAGTGCAGGAAGTGAGTCGGTAATAAGATTGACCCAAAGTATGTGTATTGCCCGCAGCGGTGCAGCCATCCCCGCGGAGATAGCAAAAAACATGGTAATTATCTCACCGAAATTTGAAGAAAGCAGAAACAAAACCGAACGTCTTATGTTTCCGTATATATTTCTTCCTTCCGCTATCGCTTTTTCTATTGTAGCGAAATTATCATCGGTCAGAATCATATCCGCCGCCCCTTTGGAAACATCCGTACCCGTTATCCCCATGGCAACCCCTATATCGGCAGCCTTGAGTGACGGCGCATCATTTACCCCGTCTCCGGTCATCGAGACTATCTGACCGTTCGCCTTATACGCCTGCACTATGCTTACCTTATTCTCCGGTGAAACTCGAGCAAAAACGCGCATATCCATAACGCATCTCCTCAACTCATCCGGTGTAAGCATATCAATTTCTTCACCGGACATACATTGATCGATGGAATCGGCTATACCCAAATCACGAGCTATGGCAAATGCCGTATCCTTATGGTCGCCGGTAATCATCACAGTGCGCACATGTGCCTCATTAAAACTTGCGACCGCATCTTTTGCTTCCTCACGAGGCGGATCGATCATTCCGATCAGACCGACAAATGTCATATTTTCCTCCACCGCATCCGCATCACCTTTTTTTTGCGCCAATGCCAAAACCCGGAGAGCTTTGCCCGTCATGGTCGAGGCTGCGGATTCAATATCCGCTCTGTCCGCATCTGTGATCGCTTTTTCCTCACCGTCAATCAAAATTGAACCGACGCGATTTAATATTCTGTCCATTGCACCTTTTGTGTAGGCGATAATTTCTCCATCTTCGCCTTGGTGCACCGTCGTCATCATCTTTCTATCCGAATCAAAAGCCCGCTCGTTGATACGCGGCAGAATCGCCTGTAAATCCTCCCGCTTCATGCCGTATCTGTTTCCCAAATCCACAAAGGCAAGCTCGGTCGGATCGCCGATACGGCTGTCTCCATTGACCTCCGCATCCGAAGCGAGAATAAAACCTGCAATTATGTGACGACTTTTTCCCAGTTTTTCATTATCCAAATCATAAGCATCCGCAAGGTTTTGTCCGGGTGTATACAACGCAACCGCCGTCATGCGATTCTGTGTAAGGGTTCCCGTTTTATCCGAACATACGATGCTTACCGCGCCAAGTGTTTCTACCGCCGGCAATTTCCTGACTATGGTATTCACCTTAACCATGCGCTGTACACCCAATGCCAAAACTATTGTGACAATGGCGGGAAGTCCCTCGGGAATGGCGGCAACTGCTAAAGAAATAGCCGTAATCAGCATTGCACCCATCTCTCGATGCTGTATATATGCGATAAAGAAGAGTGCAGCACACAAAACCACCGTGACAATCCCCAACAGTTTCCCCAAATCACCCAATCTTTTTTGGAGAGGTGTCATTTCATCTCCGGACTTATTTATCATGTCCGCGATTTTGCCGATTTCGGTGTTCATTCCCGTTTCGGTTACGACACCCTCACCTCTGCCGTATGCAACGCTTGTGGACATATAAGCCATATTCAATCTGTCACCGAGCGGGACATCACCAACCGCCTCAAATCCGGCATCCTTGTCGGACGGCACGGATTCTCCGGTCAACGCGGATTCTTCTATTCTGAGGTTCACCGAAGACAAGAGTCGCATATCCGCGGGAACGACTCTACCCGCTTCCAATATCACGATATCCCCGCAGACTATATCCGAAGCCGGGATCTCCACGGGTTGCCCGTCTCGCCTCACGAGTGCCATGGGGCTTGCCAATTTTTTAAGAGCTTCAAGAGCATTTTCAGCCTTTTGTTCCTGCAATGTGCCGATAAACGCATTGAAGAACACAATAACAAGGATAATCACCATATCCGCGAACTCTCCGAGCAGTGCGGATACCACTGCCGCCGCAAGCAATATGTATATCATAAAATCCTTGAATTGCAGTAAAAACGATTGAAGTATTGTTCTTTTTTTCTTTTCGGAAAAAGTATTAGGTCCCTGCTCCGCTAAGCGTGCAGCCGCATCTGCAGAGGAAAGTCCCGCCGCTGTAAAATCGTCGTCCGTGCAATTGAGCTTTTTCATTGAATCGACCTTTTCCCCGGTATTTTTATCTGTCATAATCGCATCTTCCTATAAAACGCACAAAACCAAAGGATAATCACCAACTGTGCTGTTGTTTTTCACTAATCACCTGCAGCGCACGCTTGAGCTGCGCATCCTCGTTTCCGTATTCCTGATGCACAACGATATCCGGCATGACACCTACGCCGTCCACCTTTTTCCCTTTAGGTGAAAAATATTCCATCGTAGTCAGCTTGATCGCCCCGCCGAATTTCATCTTCACAATAATCTGCACTACACCCTTACCATATGTGCGCTCACCGATCAAAATGCCCGCGCCGGAATCTTTGATCGCCGCAGCAAGGATTTCCGATGCACTCGCCGACATTCCGTCGATCAACAAAACCAACGGCAGCTTTGTTGCTTTCGCATCGGACTTTTTATATGTCTTCTTCCCCGAATTATCCTCAAATATAGTTATAATTCCCTCTTTCATAAGAGAATCCGCAATCTCTACAGCGGACTCCACAATGCCGCCGCCGTTTCCGCGCAAATCCACGATCAAACCTTTGACACCTTCAATCTCCAGATTTCTAAGCTCTTTCTTAAACTGCTCCCCGGTCTTTGTTTCAAAAGCGGAAATCTCAATTATGCCAATATCGTCAACTATACGCGATTTAACGCTCTCCTTATTTATCTCGGCTCGCATTATTTCAAATTTCATGGATTTGCCGCTGCGCGATATATCAAGTTTTACCGGTGTACCCTTTTTGCCGCGAATTGCTTTGCCCGAATTCACAATATCCATGCTGTCGCATGATTTCCCGTCTATTTTAAGTATCACATCACCCGGCTGAAGGCCCGCTTCCTTTGCAGGAGAATCGCGCATTACATCGACGATTATCAATTTCCCGTCGGGTGCGGCAGAAAAAACGATCCCTATTCCTTCAAATTCACTATTCGACGAATCAAGTTGTTCCTGATATTCCTCCTCCGTATAATAGTCCGCATATTTATCGCCGAGTCCGCCGAGCAAACCTTTATATATGCTGTCCATTATCACGGAATCATCCGCATGCTTATAATATTTCTCCTGCACATACTGATACAATTCTTCTAAATCCTTGTATTTTTCAGTCATGTATTCCATATGCTCATATTGTTTTTTTGAAACGACAGTCCAGCCGCCTACCGAAAATCCGGAAGACATGAACAGACTTAATGCAAGTAAAAGAATCAAGGCGAGTGCAAAACCCTTAAAAAATGAGCTGCGCCTCTGTCGCCTATTTTTCCGAATCTCTTCTAATCGTTCCTGTTCACAAATGTTTTCCCATTCCTGATCAACGGAACATTCCAAATCCCAACTTCTATTATCTTCCATGTTAATATCACTTCTTTCCAATTTCAAATACATCTCCCCGAAAACCGTTCGTCAAAACAATTTGTCCACAATAAACCGTATGTTCTTATTCCCCCTGAATTCATTTACATCAACTACTCCCGTTATATTTACCCGCTCACTTCTCTTCAAAAAATTTTTTTGTTCGTCATCCACATTAAAAAAAATGCATTGTAAATTTGCAAAACTTCCACCGCTGCGAACGAGAAAGCGTAGATGCTTGCCATCGCCGAACTCCCGCAAATCGCGAATTTCCACATCGCGCAAACCGAATTTCGGTCGTTCGTTTTTATTCCCGAACGGCTCAAGCATATTTATGGAGTTCACTAAATACTCATCGATATCCTTAACGACGAGCAGAGCATCATATTTCACTGCCTCGTCGAGAATATCGGGATTACAACTGCAATATTCCGCCATTCCCCGCTCTATATCCGCAATAAATTCCTCTACACAGTTTGAGGAAACCGTCAACCCGCAAGCGCTCCGATGCCCGCCGAACGTAAGAAGCGCATCCTTATGTCCGGATAAAAAAGCATACAAATCAAAACCGTCCGTACTGCGCGCCGTTCCTTTATATCCGTTTTTCGTTTTTGATAATATGATAACCGGTTTCAACAATTTTTGTTTGAGCTTGCCTGCAACTATACCGGCAATCCCCTCATGCGAATTTGTCGGTTTCAGCACTATTATTTCTTTGCTCTCATCCACATCCGCAAGGCATTGTTTATATAGGGATTCCTGTATTCGCTTGCGTCGTTTATTCATTTCCATGACCGTGCAGATCTGCGATTCCAAGTCGGAGGAATTTTCATCCACAAAGAGTTTCACCGCTTCATCCGCATTGCCCATTCTCCCCGCCGAATTTATCATAGGCACAATCAAATAGGTTATTTTTTCCGTATTTACAGAGTCGGAAGTGAGCGCAAAATTATGGAGTATATTCGCCATTACACTGCTCGGATTGTTAATAATCTTCCTCAATCCGTATTTTATCAATGTACGATTTTCATCCATTACCGGCATCACATCCGCCAAAGTGCCTATTGCAACAAGCTCAAGCAAACTGTTCAGAGATTTTTTTTCAAGACCTGAAATCCTTTGCAAACCCTGCGCCAACTTAAATGCAACACCACAGCCCGCCAGTTCCTTAAAGGGATATCCACAGTCCTTTCTTTGTGGATTCAGAAACAGGCAATCCGGGTATTCTTCCCCCACACTGTGATGATCCGTAATCACGATATCCATTCCGAGATTTTTTGCATAATTCACCTCATCAATATTGCTGCTGCCGCAATCGACCGTAACGATCATATCTGTGCCGCAATCGGCTATTTCCTTGATTGCGGATTTATTGAGACCGTATCCTTCCTGAAAGCGAGATGGAATATAGTAACTGATACGCTCATTTAGTGCTGCGGATTTTGTTCTTTCATTTTTTTCACAATGCGCTATTAAATCTGAAAACACGCGCCACAAAATGCCGACAGAGGTCACTCCATCGGCATCATAATCACCATAGATACATATCTTTGCACCGTCATTTATTTTCTTATATATACACTCCGCCGCCTCGCGCAAATCCGCCATCAAAAACGGATCATGAGTAGTCATAGGTTTTTGCGAGATAAATTCGGCTATATCGCTTTCTCTTTCAATCCCCCGCGACTTCAAAATTCTTATCACTGCCGGGTGCAACTTACCTCTCATACATTTCTCCGATATCCAAAGTCTATAACATTACGGACTCACCCAACCTAAAGGATTCTTATAATTACCGTTCACTCTGACTTCGAAATGAAGATGCGGTCCGGTTGAAATCCCCGTTGAACCGGATCTTGCAATCGCCTGTCCCTTGGTGACCTGCGTCCCTACACCAACGAGCAGCGAACTGTTATGCGCATACAGGGTAACGATTCCGCCACCGTGATCTATCATAATTACATTCCCGTATCCGCTGTTCGGACCCGCCTTGATAACTTTTCCATCATTCGCAGCCAGCACGGCAGTTCCTGTAGGGCAAGGGATATCTATTCCCGTGTGCAATTTGGGGTATTTCAAAATCGGATGATAACGCATTCCGAAAGGCGATGAAATCTTGGTTCGCCCCGGAACGGGCCATAACATACCTCCTCCCGTATATGCATGATCGCCCTGTAAAGCCCTTATCTCCGCCGATATCCTGTTTGCCTCGGCATTCAACGCATCTATCTGCGCTTCTAACTTCCTGTTTTCTTCAGAAAGATTCTTTTTCCGCTCCGCCAAATCACGCTTGTCTTCACCCAATTCCGCAACCTGCGTCGCATGTGATGCTTTCTGCCTTTCCAGATTCGCCTGTACTCCGTGCAAATACTGTTTATGCTGTTCGAGCAGATCGTGCTCTTTTTTCATCGTTTCAAATACTTCTCTGTCATAGGAGTATATTCGCTGAACTCTGTCCATATTGTTCAGAAAATCACCCACGCCGTCGGAACCGAGCAAGATATCCAAAAAACCCAAACTTCCATTCTTATACATAACTCTAAGACGCATATTGAGCTTTTCATTCTGATCTTTCATATTCGCTTCTATCTGCTTTATCTCGTTCATCGCTTCTGCGATTCTTGCCTCGGTGGCATTTATATCGCCCTCCAGGCTTGATATTTGCTTCTGCGTTTTTGCTATTGAAGCTTCAAGTGATTTTACCTCATTTTGCAAAATGCGTTCCGCTTTCTTTCCTTCACGCAATTTCTTTTGTGTCTGATTTATTTTATTATTCACATTTTGAAGATCGGAATTTTTATCGGCAAATATTGAGCTCACGCTGATTAAACTGCAGCACATTACGCATATTAACATGTATGAAATCAATCTTCTTCTGTTCATATTGAAATTCCTTTCATAAAATAACCGTCTTTGTCGCCCGCAGATCGCTCAAAATCGGAACAATCCATACGAGCGATATGACTATTTGTCGAGAAATCTTCTCATTGAAATAATACTTCCACATGCCCCTACGCTAATACCTATGGCGATAAAAATCTGCACTAAATTCAGCATCAGAAAATCGGCGGGCACCATACTCGTTCTAAAAATCATAAAGATATTGGGACCGATAGTTTCAACGATTTTAATATACATAAGAGCGCAAAGCCCCGCAGCAATTAGTGCGGAAACCATACCTATCGCAACTCCCTCTACCAGAAACGGTCCCCTCACAAACCAATTCGTCGCACCGATATACTTCATTATCTCAATTTCTTCAGCACGCGCAAAGACCGTCAACTTAACCGTATTTGAAACGACAACAACACAAATCAACAAAGACCAAGAAAATATATACATACAA
>CAUUCX010000043.1:0-8098 GCA_963543615.1 uncultured Eubacteriales bacterium
CAAGCCTGTAAAAGAATCCACTTCTACATTCGGGATATCGGCAACACAACAGGCAACCATTTCCTTCTTTTCTTCAATGGAAAAGAGTGGGGTTTTTGCCGGATTGTGGATTATGCCGATAACCAATTCATCACACAATTTTGCCGCTCTTTGCACAATATTAAGATGTCCACTCGTTAGAGGATCAAAAGATCCCGTGATCAAAGCTTTTATCATTAGAAACTCCCGCACAATTCAACTGTCTAATTCTAACACAGCTTGAGCCAATAATACAATATTTTAGTATTCATATACATGAAATACACATAATTATCTCAATTGTCAAAAATATCTACGCCAATTGAAAAACGCTTACACGGGTTTTCCCATATTTACGAGTTTTGAGCAGTTCAAGCTCCGGCAGTATCGGCAAATCTTCATATGCACTGTGTTCTATTACTATCAGTGCTTCGGGATTTAGCAACTCGCATCTTTTCGCAACGAGATAAGTCAATAATTCCTTGATATATCCGCATTCATATGGGGGATCCGCAAGCACAAGATCCACCTTTTCCCTGATCATATTCGCCGATTTATTAAAATCAATATGAAAAACGGTAGAACGGCTGTCAGCTTTGCAATGACTGATATTTCTTTTTATAAGACGCACGCTTTCCAGCGAGGAATCGACAAAATAACAATGCCGCGCCCCCCGAGATATCGCCTCAATCCCCAAACTGCCCGTTCCCGAGAAAAAATCGGCAACGACCGCATCGAATACATCATAGGTCAAAATTGAGAAAACAGCCTCCTTGACCCTGTCACCGGTCGGTCTTGCAAATTTTGAATCCGAAGGTGGCGCTTCAAGTTTCCTGCCCTTAAATTCACCTGCAATAACTCTCATAAAATCCCCTCTGTCTGCAAATATACTTATAAGATTGTATCATACATTTCGAAAATCTTTTTTTTCAATTCCTTATGCTCCCCCACGCATAGATCCGGGTCATTCAAAAGCAGAAAATCAGCGGCTTCAATCGCTTCATTCAATATCGCCCTGTGTTTGACGATATCCGCAATTTTGAATTCGGGGATACCGTGTTGTCTGACTCCGAATATATCGCCGGGACCTCTCAAATTCAAATCTTCATTGGCGATAAAAAAACCGTCGCTGCTGCGTTCCATTATTTCAGCGCGCTTCATCGCCACATCGGAGTCACCGTTATTTATCAAAATACAGTACGATTGCTTATCGCCTCTGCCTACTCTGCCGCGCAATTGATGCAATTGTGCCAATCCGAAACGTTCGGCATTCTCTATGACCATTATCGTGGCATTCGGCACATTGATTCCGACTTCAATCAAAACTGTTGCAACGAGCACGTCTATTTTACCGTTAGCGAAATCTGTCATTATCTCGTCTTTTTCATCTGAACTCATTTCGCCGTGAATATACCGCACTTCTATATCATTGTACATTTTAGAAATACCGTTCGCAAGATCCAAAACCGATTTCAAATCCATGCTTTCATTTTCAGAAATAAGAGGAGCCACAACATAAGCCTGTTTGCCGGACTTCACCTGCGAATATAAAAAGTCATACACTTTACGCCTGTCTTTTCTCGTTCCGACTTTTGTGATCGTTTCTTTTCTGCCCTTGGGCAGTTCGCCAATTACGGACAGATCAAGATCCGCATATAAAATACCCGCCAAAGTTCGGGGTATCGGCGTTGCGCTCATTATCAAAACATCGGGATTTTCCGCCTTGCTTTTCAATTTCAGGCGTTGCTTTACACCGAATCTATGCTGCTCATCAGTAATTATAAGTCCTAAATTCCTGTATTGCACTTCATCTTGAATTAGGGCATGTGTGCCGACTATGATATTGCATTCACCTTGTGATATTGCATTATACAGTTCATTTTTTTTCGTTTTCCCAAGACTTCCCGTCAGATAGCCGACCGAAAATCCCAACTGCTCAAAATATCCGCACAATTCATGATAATGCTGATTTGCCAAAATCTCGGTTGGCGCCATCATCACCGCCTGATACCCGTTTTTTACAGCCTTATACATTGCAATTGCGGCAACAACCGTTTTCCCCGAGCCCACATCACCCTGCAACAATCTGTTCATCGTCCTGTGACTTTCCATATCACGGGTGATTTCACCGAGAACTTTCGTTTGCGCATCGGTCAGATCAAATGGCAGTAAATCTGTAAATTCAGTTAAATCGACGGGATTAAAATACAGCCCGTTTTTTTCTTGATTTGTCCGAGCCATATACCTGATGGCCAGGCGCATGAGTAGAAATTCATCAAATATCAAACGATATCTTGCCCTTTTCAGCGCATCGATTGTTTGAGGGAAATGTATGTTTTTAATAGCAAATTCAATATCGGCAAGTGCACGATCTTTTCTCAAAGTGATCGGCAAATAATCATCAAAGCGATCCAATGAATTTATAGCCTGTAGCCGGAACTTTCTCATTTCTCGTGATGTAAAACCTTGACTCTGTGAATATACGGGTATTATCCCCATAAAATGTTCGGAATCGGTTCCGGAAAATTCCGGATGGAGCATGGTTAAATTCTCCCCTGAAAATTCGGCTTTCCCATAAAAGAAAAACTAATCTCCTATATTGAAAAAACCGGATTTATACTTCATATTGAAGAAAGTAATAACAAGAACCCCGCTGTCATCTCGCACGAGCAACTTCAATATTTGTTTTTTCCCCTTATTAAAAGAATGCTTTGTTGTAATATCAAGAATTTCAGCTCGTACTAAAGCTTTTTCGCCGGGTGATAAGTCGGAGATTTTTCTTATTTCACGCCTGTCAATGTATTTACGCGGATAATTAGCTAAAAGATCTTTAAGCGTATAGATCCCCATTTTATTTAATCGCTCACACTTTTTAGGTCCAACCCCTTTTAGAAAGCGTATATCATCATTGAGATTCATGTCACACCTCAATATTTAACTCTCCCCGATCTTGTGAGCATTCCTACGAGATTGATTCTCACTTCCACAGGTACGGTTCTGAAATAGAATATCATTTTCTCTTTGATGCTGTCATTAAGATATTGCTTGGCACGCTTAATGCTTGTGCCGAAAGGTATCAGGATGAATAATTCAAGATAAATCCCGTCATCATCAATTTCAATACCGATATTATCAAGAACATCATTTCCACCCATGACATGGGGAAAGCCCGCTGTTTTCCCCTTTTTATTGGAGATTACCATTTTCATCGGGGCCTCATCGATGCATTGCAATACAACTTTGCCGATTGTTTTTTTTGTAAAGCCGATACTTCCGTATTCGGTACTTTCCTTATAAATCACAATTCACTCCCACATACTAAAAAACCTGCAAACGCAGGTTTTCTTTGTAACTAAATTGCTCTCGTCACCCTATTGGACTTGATACACTTTGTACATACATTAGCACGTCTGACTGCACCGTTTTCAACAATACGAATTCTCTGAATATTCGGTTTCCAAACTCGTCTCGTGTGTCTGTTTGAATGAGAAACTGCATTTCCCGCAACTTGAGTTTTCCCACAAATCTCGCATTTAGTAGCCATCTCATACACCTCTCTTTCCCTGAGATTTATTAAAAGCCTTCGCTTAATTACACATCACAATGCCGTCCGTATCGAACAAACGATATTTTAACATATAAGACGGATTATATGCAAGCAATTTTTTCAATCATCAGCCATTTCTATCACTCTTCCGTGTTTTCCGGTCAAATTCAAATCTATAAAACGCTGATTGGAGCTGCCTCTGAACATACATGTCAAATCTTTTTTATCTTCCACAAATCTTCCGTCAACCAAGTAATCAAGCTGCTCTAAAATTTTGGCAATTTTAGGATTGTCTTTCGACATCTCCCGTAATTCTTCATATGTAAAACCTGTATATGCCATGTAATTGAAATCCTCACCGACGAAATCGGATAATTTTTCGTTGATTTTAAGCATGGCATCAATTTGCAAAAAAGGCTCCCCTCCGCTATAAGTGATTCCGTTAAGCAAAGGGTTTCTCTTTACTTCATCGACAATCTTTTCGATTTCACAAAGATATCCGCCGTCTATATCCCAGGTCGACTCATTATGGCATCCTTTGCATTCATGCGGACACCCTTGAAAAAAAAGTACAAATCTGATCCCCGGACCGTCAACTATCGATTCGCGGATCACACCGGCAATTCGCATTGAATTTTCCATAATAATTATCCCAATATTCTTTACTCTAAAGGAGACTCCTTTGAAGCATTTTTCTTTATATCCTCAAACCTCGTTATCTTTTCGGGAGATTTTTTTTCACCCGAGACTATTTTTTCATCTTTCACTATTTCCAATCTGTTGACGCGCTCAAATCCCGATTCCGCTTCCGAATCGCAGCGATGGCACATAGGGCACTCATTGTCTATTATCCCGGTATACCCGCAACACGGATCACGATCGACAGGGTGATTGATTGAACCGTATCCCACTCCGTTTTCCTTCATGCATCTCACTATGCTCTCGAATGCATCTAAATTTTTCAGCGGATCGCCGTCCAATTCAACATAAGAGATATGCCCCGCATTTGTGAATGCGTGATATGGCGCCTCAAGTTTTATCTTATCATATGCATTTATAGGGAAATACACCGGTATGTGGAAAGAATTTGTATAATACTCTTTATCGGTGATTCCCTCAATTACGCCGTATTTACGCCTGTCAATCCTGACAAATCTGCCGGATAAACCCTCCGCAGGAGTTGCAAGCAATGTAAAATTAAGACCGTATTTCTTTGAAGCTTCATCCATTTTTTTGCGCATATATCCTACTATTTCAAGTCCCAATGTCTGTGAGGCTCTTGATTCTCCATGGTGTTTTCCCGTGAGCGATGTCAGAGACTCGGCAAGCCCGATAAATCCCATGGACAATGTACCGTGTTTAATAACTTCGGCTATGGAATCATTCAAACCCAACTTGTCGGAATCCATCCAAACACCCTGCCCCATTAGAAACGGGAAATTCCTGACCGTCTTGTTGCTTTGTATCTTAAATCTCTCGAGAAGTTGCTCTATTACAAGCGCTATCTTCCTATCCAAATCCTCAAAAAATATATCAAGATTTCCGTTAGCCTTTATCGCAAGCCGCGGGAGATTTATAGATGTAAAGCTCAAATTGCCTCTGCCTCCGACCACTTCCCTGGTCGGATCATAGTGATTTCCGATAACTCTCGTGCGGCATCCCATGTATGCAACTTCAGTATTATAATCATCCGGACGATAATACTGCAAATTAAACGGTGCATCGATAAACGAGAAATTTGGAAAGAGTCGCTTTGCCGAAACTCGGCAGGACAGCTTAAACAGGTCATAATTCGGATCTTCTTTATTGTAGGAAATCCCCTCTTTGATCTTGAAAATCTGAATAGGAAATATCGGAGTCTCACCATTTCCCAAACCCGCTTCCGTTGCTTTAAGCACACTCTCCATTACCAAACGTCCCTCCGGAGATGTGTCGGTTCCGTAGTTGATTGAAGAAAACGGAATTTGCGCCCCCGCTCTTGAATGCATGGTATTCAAATTGTGGATAAATGCTTCCATTGCCTGATATGTGGCTCGCTTTATTTCGGAATCCGCATACTTTACGGCTTTCTCCTGAACACTTTTTACATCTTCCTTTTTCATAATCTTTTCAAGCTCCGCGGCTTCAAGTTCCCAATACTCCGGCTCCTTTGACATATTGGGGAACACATTATTCTCCGCCTCGATTTTTTTGCCGATTTCCTTAACCTTTTAGATACCGTCATCTATGTCATACAGTATATTTATGACCTTGCCTAAATTAGTCCAATACAGTTTTTTATAGGTCTTCTTTACGCCCGGCGCCATGCCGTAATCAAAATTAGGAACGGACTGCCCCCCATGCTGATCGTTTTGATTGGACTGAATTGCAATACATGCCAAAGCCGCGTAGCTCTGTATATCGTTAGGCTCCCGCAAATGCCCGTGCCCCGTTGAAAATCCGCCTTCAAGCAGTTTAATCAAATCGATTTGACAACAGGTCATCGTCAAAGTCAGAAAATCCAAATCATGAATATGGATATCACCGTCTACATGAGCTCTTGCATGTTCCGGCTTGAGGACGAACATTTCATAAAACTGCTTTGCTCCTTCAGAACCGTATTTAAGCATCGTTCCCATAGCCGTATCGCCGTCTATATTGGCATTCTCACGCTTTATGTCGTTGTCTTTTGCTTCCTTGAATGTCAAATCCTCGTAAGTCTTCATAAGACGCGTATTCATCTCGCGAACGCGAGAACGTTCCGCCCGATACAGTATAAACTCTTTAGCCGTTCGTGCATGCCCGTTTTCAATTAAAACTCTTTCAACAGCATCTTGGATTTCCTCCACTGTAGGTGTTTGCTCATGATTCACCTCAATCAGATATGCTTCAACCTGCTTTGCAAGATATCTTGCAGTATCCTTATTCGTACCGCCAAGCTGCTTTGCCGCTTTATAGATAGCATCAACAATTTTTTCGATATTGTAATCAACCATTCTACCGTCGCGCTTGATTATTCCTTTAATTTCAGTCATTTCACACCTCGTCAATAAAAAAAAGTCCGATTAAACACCTCATGAAAATCAAGAAGAACGGTTTTAAGATAAGACCATTCAAACAAAATTTTCCAACTAATAGAGGAAATGCGCCCCGAGCGCACAATATGCTGTATGTACAGTATACATCCGCGCTCATTTGCAGTCAAGATGGAATACTCGTTAATATTTTATAACTCTTTTCTAAATCAGCGCTTTATGATATTCTTGAAAACGATATCGGTACATACTACCCCGGTTTTCAATACGTTAGTTTTGCGAGGTAATAATGTTAAAGAAGAAAAACACATATTTACATAAAAAACATTCCGCTATTTCCTTATTTCTCATCATAATGCTTGCATCTGCCGTTTGCTTATGCGCCTGCGGTGATAATAAATTGGGTTACAACAAGGAAAAAATCAATGCTTCAATAATTGAACAAACGAAAATTTTATCTGAAAATTTTGATTCGGAAAACCGAGCTACATCCCTATATAAATATATGAAAAAATGGGGAGATGATAATAATTTTGTTGCTGAAAAAGATAAATATGGCAATATTTTCATTTCTCGCAATGCGTTCACAGGAAAAAATGATAAAGAATCCACCGATATAATGCTCTGCAAAATTTCCGATTATGAATATTTCTACAATTTGCATTCGCTGGCATGTGCACTCAATATATTACAGAACTCAAATCCGGAAGATGATATCAAATTGATAGTAACAGTCGATGAAGAAAATAATCTTGGTCCTTATGAAAAAATCCCGAATGCAAAATTGATATGCAGAAAAATAATCGCACTTTCCAATGATCCGCTGCTTCCTGAAAATAATCTAATATTGGGTGCGCCCGGAGTACAGAATTACGACATGTATTTACCTGTAAACTTCGAGGGAGCACAATTCGAAAAAGCCTATAAAATAGAGATTGCGGGATTGAGCGAAGGAACGTCGGAAGATCGCAGCAAAATAACGCATCCCAACCCGATAAAAACATTAAACACATTGCTCGCAACATGTAGAAACAAGGGGATTTTATATCAATTGGCCTCGTTTGAAGGTGCCGGCGCTGAAGGGGAACATTACCCCACTTTTGCCAATGCAACTATAATAATAAATGGGAATAATGAACATCAATTCATAAAACAATTTTCTAAATTGCAAAAGAAATTTGTAGATAAAAACGATGATTACCATCCGAATCTCACATATACCGTCACAGAGGTTCCAATCCCGGAACATGTGATTTCAATGGATTCTTCGGAAAAAATTGTAAGCTTTCTCTACACGATGATAAATGGAAAATTCCTTTCGGATGATGAGACTGAAAATGAAAAAAAACGGGCAAATTCCGAGATTCTGTATGCAGGAATTGAATCCGACACATTTAGAGTTCACGTTAAAGCGCTGAGTTTTAGTGAAAGCATTTTCCATGAATTTGATGAAACATTCAGCAGTATATGCCGCCTCACCGATTTTACTTTCGAAAAAGGGGAAAATTATCCCGCATGG
>CAUUCX010000044.1:0-7979 GCA_963543615.1 uncultured Eubacteriales bacterium
AACTTCCGCTTCCCAAATTCATGCGATATGCATCAAATGAATCAAATTTCTCACCGTCCTTGGTGTATTGCGAAGAATCCGCGGCAATAACTTCATGCCCCACATAGGTCACATCGGGCAATCCGAGTCGAGCCTCTACGCTCACCTCCGATTTTTCTACAATTCTGATCTTTCGGATATCTGTGCTCCGCTTACCGAAATTGTTCTCCACAGAAAGTTTGTATTCATAAATCCCCGCTTCCGCTTTTTTGTCAACAAAAATTCCTCCGGTATTTCTGCCCAATTTCCCGGGATCACCTTTCCACAAGGCTATCTCTGAAAAATCCTCATTCCCTGAATCTATTCTCCTGAAACTCAAGGCAGCTCCAACCACATATGAATTCTTGCTCACGTGCGAAACATCTTTTGCCTTATACTCATCTCCGACAAAGCTCTGCAACGGCAAATCAAGACAAGCCTCAATTCCGTTCTCGGGCGCTGCGATTCTATACTCGATTATCATGGGACAAAAAATCAGATACAATCTGTTTACATTTGCCTCATTTTTTCTTCCGGCATCAAGCGCTGCACAAACCGCCTGATAAATACGAGGCTGATTTTCACGCAATGCATTCTCTCCGCAAAACAGTTCAAATATTTTATCCTCTTCGTGATTCTTTCCATAATCAACCACATCAAGCTTTACCCTGCTCTTGGCCAAACACATGTGGGAAAAGCTGACATCAAGACCGCTGCTGCTGTGGCTTACATTGCTGATGCCGAGACTCACATAATCTCTGTACTTTCTTTCATAATAAGCCCTTTTATCCGCAGCACCATCGGCAATATTCATAGAACTTTCACTTGCGTTGAAATCAAATCGCCTGCCCTTTTCACTTTCCAAAGGATATACATCTTCTACTTTTATCCTCTTATAGGCCTCGTTGAAACTTATAGTGCTGGAAACTTTAACCGGATTCGCACTCGCATAAATAACATCCCCGGCTGCGTTCCCTTTTTGATATGCGAGCTGAACTCCCATATCCAGATGATAATACTTTTTTTCAGACCATGAGCCATCCTCACCTGAATCAGCGTACACAAAACCGCGAAGACCGTCGTCTCCGAATGCCGTGCACAATATGAAACTTAAAACAAGGATGATGCCCATGTGAATGATTACGGATCTTGCGCCCCTACGCAAAGTCCGTTCACATGATTTCATCAGATTCCCCCTTTCCAATCGCCGCATCCTTATTTTACATTTTATTCCAGATATTGTCAATAGGTGGGGTGGGGTTTTTATGAAAAAGTTGTTTGATGAACCGGGTCGGGGTGAACCGTTATATTTATATCGCAGCGTTTATGCAAATCCTTCTCTATATGGTCTATGAGATCGTGTACCGCTAAAAATTCCGCATGCGCATCCACTTCTATGTGAACGCTTCCATAGATTTGACCCTCTCCATAAGTGTGGAGCTCTAAATCGTGCATCCCGAGGGCGCTTTGATGCGACAATATGCATTCGCGTATTTCATCTACGAGAGCGGGGTCGGGGGCTTCGCCGATTAGCGGGCCGGCGGTTTTTAGCATGAATTCTATGCCTGATTTGATTATTAGAATTGAAATAATCGTTCCGAGCAGGGCATCTAAATTTATCGCTCCGATTTTTACATGGCTTTGTATGAGCACCGAGGCGAGAACTGATGCGGTTATAAATACATCGTTTCTACCGTCTGTCGCTGCGGCCAAAACCGTTGCGGAGTCGATTTTTTTGCCGATTTTGTAATTGAACAGGCATTGCCACAGTTTTATGGCAATTGCAATCACGAGCACAATTATAACTGTTTTGCTGAATGTAAGTTCATGCGGATTTATAAATTCCTTGAGTGCGGAAATTAAAACTTGTATGCCGACTACTATGATCAGTATTGAGATTATTACTCCTCCGATCTGCTCTGAACGCTGGTGACCGAAGGGATGTCTTTCATCGCGCGGAGTCGAAGCAATTCTGAAAGCTATTAAGGTAATCAATGCGGAGGTCGCATCCATGAGATTGTTCATCGCATCGGCAATTATGGCAAGGCTGCCGCTGAATAATCCGATGAGAATTTTTATGGTGACAAGGACGAGATTCGAAATGATGCCGGAAATTCCGGACAGTTTTCCGTAAGCCGTGCGAGTTTCGCGGCTTTTGGTGTTCTCGCTGTCTTTTATTGTTTTTTTGATGATAAATTCGTACATTTCAGCTTCCCTTTTTCATTCAGGGGTTTTTGCGCTTATCGAAGTACAAAGATTTTTTCAATGCAATTTCGAATTCCGCCATTGCAATTATTTGCCCTATGATTGTATTTAATGAGTATTTTTTTGTTGAGCCTTCTTTTCTGTGCTCAAGGTTTTTGCGCTTTCTCGGGTTTTCGCTTTTTTGAAGTTTCGGGTTTTGAGGTTTTGAGCGCCAAAATTGCCACGCGATCATGCCCTGCCAAATCTTTTATTATTCTTATCTCGCTTTCATAAAAATCCGTTTCCGCCGCAAGCTGTTTGATTTCGGATGCTTGCGGCGCACCGATTTCCATATACAGTTTGCCTCCGGGGCGCAGATGAGGCGGCGCTTCACGCAAAATGCGCCGATAGAAAGCGAGCCCGTCCGGGCCACCATCGAGGGCGAGCTTCGGTTCGTGCTCGCTGACCTCCGGCTCAAGGGCGGCGATTTCCGCACTCGGAATGTATGGCGGGTTGGTCGCGATGATGTCAAATTTTTCGGTGCGAAATCGCCCTTTGAAGGGTGCCAGGAGGTCACCTTGCTTGAGCGCAACCTTTTTGAGGGCGGTGGTGGCGGCACCGGCGCCTCTTTTTCCGTTTCCCCTGCCACCGTTTCCGATGCCACCGTCTCCGCCGCCCGCATTGCCCGCACCGCCCACGCCGCCCGCGATTTTCGCCAGGTTCGCTCGAGCAAGGCCGACAGCAGCTTCGCTGATGTCGGCGAGCACCACCCTGCAATCAGGTAGATTTGCGGCGAGGCTCAAACCGATCACCCCCGAGCCGCAGCACAAATCTAAAATCCTAAAATTCCTGCCCGTCGTTGCAACCGCTTGCACATCGCCTAATACCGATTCTACTAAAATCTCCGTGTCACTCCTCGGAATCAGCACTTCTTCATTTACATTGAAAGCAATCCCCATGAATTCCGCGCTGCCGATAATATGTTGAAGGGGGATTCGTGCCGCCCTTTTCTCAATCTCGGCGAAATAGAGATCCGCATCTTTTTCCGAAATCGGCTGCCCCCAAATCTTAAACAGACCGAGTTTATCGACGGCAAAAATATGCATATATATTGCCTCCGCATCATGCCCGGGAGCGGCGCATCCCGCATTTTTTAATTGTGTTTCCGCCATATTCAGCATATCGCGAACAATGGTGCTCATTAAATATCTCCCTCGCCCTCTTCTGATTCGCTATCGTTAATTGTTTCCGCGTTTTCCACGACTATCCCCTCAAAATAAGGGGCATTATCATCGACCAGCACCGCATTCATAGCGGTTATCGCCACTTCCAGGTGTTCATCCTGCGGTTCGGCGGTTGTCAATTTTTGCAGCATAATCCCCGGCATACTCAAAATCTTAACCGCGCGACTGGAGCTCTGCCCCGCCCATCTTAAAAGCTCAAACGAGAGTCCGGCGATTACCGGGATAAGCAGCAGGCGTGACAAAATCCTAAATAGCAGTCCGGGCCAACCGAGCAGGGAAAACAATATCAGCGCAATAATCATCACGAACATCAAAAAACTCGTTCCGCAGCGCGGGTGCAATGTGTAAAACGTCCGGCAATTTGCGGGCGTAAGCTCTAAATTGTTCTCATAACAATGAATCGTTTTGTGCTCTGCACCATGGTATTGAAAAACTCGATGTATGTCCTCCATGCGGCTGATTGCAAGTATGTACAATATAAATAATATTATTCGAAAAACACCCTCAATCAAATTCAGAGCTATGCTGCTTTCGATAAATTTCCCTGCAAAATTCACTACCCATGTCGGACCTATTACAAAGATTACTATCGAAAAGAGCAGCGCCACTGCCACGGAGCTGTACAGCATGATATTCCACATGGCACGCTGTCCTATCTTCGCTTCAAGTTTTTCTCCGAAGCTCCGCTTTTTTTTAGATTTGTCTTTCCTCGCGACCGAAGATGAATCACAGCAAGCCCCCGGTTCCGATAAATCACTATCTGCCGTTGCATTTTCAGAATTCGATTCAATCATATTATCTTCGCTGTATTTTTCCAATATATCCGCAGAGTACATGAGGGTTTTTGTTCCCTGAACGAGTGCTCCGATGAAAACGACAACTCCCCTGAGAATGGGGACTTTCGCAATCTTTGGCAGGGGCTTTATCGGCTCCGTTTTGAGATGTATTTTCCTATTCGGCAATCTGACCGCCGTAGCAATGCGTTTTTCCCCCCGCATCATTATTCCTTCTATAATCGCCTGTCCTCCTATCTTCGTGGGGCAGGCATCTTTTAAAAATATTTTTTCCAAATCCATTGATTTGAATTCCTTTCCCTATTCCAAACCCACTTTTTTGATGATTTGTATGAAATCCTGATTTGAGTGCGTATGCGCCAAATGATCGATAATCGTTTCTGTAACTTCCTGAACATCTCGATTCGAGAGAGCCCTGCGCATATGCCATATCGCTTCCATCTCATCTTGCGACAATAACAAATCTTCTCGGCGCGTTCCCGATTTATTCAAATCTATTGCAGGGAAAATGCGCTTTTCGGAAAGCTTTCTGTCGAGATGCAGTTCCATATTGCCTGTTCCCTTGAATTCCTCAAATATGACATCATCCATACGACTTCCGGTCTCCACGAGTGCCGTTGCCAAAATTGTTATGCTTCCGCCTTCCTCTAATTTCCTCGCCGCACCGAAAAATTTCTTGGGCTTATGTAGCGCGCCCGGATCTAAACCGCCGGATAATGTTCTACCCGATGGAGGAACTACCATATTATATGCACGCGCCAATCTCGTGATGCTGTCGAGCAGGATAACAACATCTTTTCCATGCTCTGCTAAGCGCTGAGCTCTTGCAAGAACCATTTCCGCCACTTTGACATGATGCTGCGGCATTTCATCAAATGTTGAATATATTACTTCGCCGCCGTTCAGCGAGCGCTTCATATCCGTAACTTCTTCAGGGCGCTCATCTACCAGCAGAACTATCATTTCAATTTCAGGATATTTTCTTTCTATGCTATTTGCGATTTTTTTGAGGAGAACGGTTTTTCCGGCTTTAGGTGCGGCAACGATAAGTCCGCGCTGCCCTTTTCCTATCGGTGCCACCAGATCTATTACGCGAGTGGATAGATCAATCGGTGATTTTTCAAGTGAAATTCGTTCATTGGGAAAGACCGGTGTTAAGCTGTCGAAATCCTTGCGTCTAACCGCCTTTTCCGGCGATTCTCCGTTGATCTCCTTAACGAAAATCAGCGCTCCGAATTTCTCTCCATAATTCGGTTTGCGGGTGGCTCCGCGAATCATATCACCGGTTTTCAAATTGAAGCGCCGTATCTGAGCCGGGGAAACGTAAACATCCTCCGAGCTGCTGAGGAAATTGGAAAATCTGAGAAATCCGAAGCCCCCCTCCGCTATTTCCAATATTCCTTGGATATCCTGCCTTTCCTCATCCGGGATGGGTTCACTGCGTTCAGAACGATCTCCCCGTTCGGGGCGTACAGGACGTGCAATGCGCTCCTTTTCAAAATGTACGGAATTTTCCGTTCGCTTTATACCCGAATCATTTTGCTCTGCTCCGATTTCGCTGTCTTTGTGAACGCGATGCACCATACGCGTTTTTGGCGGCACTCTCTTTGGTGATGTTTCCACACCTTGAGATGAAATCGTTTCTACGCTTTCAGTCTTCCCTTGTTCACCTGCTTCAAGGATTTTTTGAGCTATATCGGCTTTTCTCATGATGGTAACATTTTTAATGCCCATTGATTTTGCGATTTCTCGCAATTCGGTCAACTTTTTCGTTTTTAGTTCATTCTCGGTGTAATTTCCCATTTTTAATATTCTCTTTCCTTTTTTATATAAAAATTATCGTTTATACTGCCTTTTAATTGGTTTTGAATTCCACTATTTTCGCGCCGTCCACTATGAAGCTTGTGGCTTTACCCTCGTATAGCATTACCCAGCCGTCTTTAGTTTTTGTTTCCGGTGTCTTGAGATATGAAATAACATTGCCCTGTGAATCCTTAATATCGATCAATTCCATGCCGTTCCCCAAATCTTTTGTAGACAGCACCTCTCCCGTAATCAGCACGGGCTGTGATTGTATATGCACCTGAGGTTTTTTGTTGCGTTCCGTTGCGATGGAGCTGATTGCATAGATCTGTTCTTTATCCGGTGACGAAATCCCCGCTATGATTTTACCGTTGTATATGATTTCAGCATCTCGATCGAAAACGAGATTTCCTATGGTATTCTTGTATGTCACATAATCACGAGCAAGATGGAACGCCTTAAACTGCTCATTGCTGCTAAAGTCATAGACTCTATTTGATATTGCGGCGAACTCACTGCGTTTTACGCCCTGCCCGGGCATGAAGCTTACCTTGTTATTGAGCCCCAAAGAACCTTTCATAATTCCATAGCGATAAAGCAAATCAACATACTGCATTTCACCGTTGTGAATTTTGCCTATGTCCTCATATGGAACGAAGAATGCTCCAACAAAGCCCTTTTCCATCGCTTTAGCTATCCATGTGGCCACTTGCGCGCGTGGCGCAGGATTGCCTTTTGCCGAACCTTTGTTGAATCCTGCAAGCTCCGCAGGATTTATAATGTCGTATTTCAAAAGATAGGCTATCGCCATGTGAGAATATTTCGCAATCTGCTGCTTTTCAAAGACATCGCTGTATTCGGCGGAATAATCAATTGAAGATTTCAAGCTGTTTGAAACTTTAAGCGCGCGATAGAGCATAACTGCCGCTTCTTCACAGGTTACATTTTGTTCAGGCTTAAAGCTGAAACTGCCATTGGGATTTTTGTAGCCGTTTACAATTCCGTGTTGCGCTGCAAATTCAATCGACTTTGCCGCCCAATACAGCTTTGTCACATCTGCGAATCCGGTACCTGCGACCTGTTCCCCCGTTGCCCGAAGCGGCATGCTCGCCGCAGCAAACAGGCATGTCGTGAGCACAGCTGCTACCGCCTTTCTAAAGAATATTTTTTGCATTATATACTCCTTTCCTGCTTTCTTGTCTATGAAAATCATATCTCCATTAGGGGTTCTGAATTGAGAAAACATTGAATCAAGAAGCGGTATAGCTCAAGCAGCTATACCGCTTCCTGCTGTTTTTGATTGGAATTGTGGGATTATCAGATAATCCCGTGAAAAGTCAACTACACCGATAAAGTCATACACCATGGTGATTTTGTGCGTCTCGTATTTTCATAGAGACATAGTTGCTAATTATTACGCCCTTTCATCCTTTTTTCTGCGTCGTGACAGAATGTAAATTATCAAAAGAAGTATAAGCAGCAACAATCCTAACATACTCAAATATTTGCCGATCCCGGTAAACTGCCCCTGTTTCGACTTGCCTGCTTTCGACTGATTGCCTTTTTTTATACTCTTGGTTTTTGCTTTATCCGTCGAGCTGCCGTCTTGAGCCGTTTCACCCTTATTCCCATTTATAAGCACTGTATCGGAATGCTCCGAAGCCGGAACTGTCGACTTCAAGAGCTGAAGATTGAGCGGCTTTTCCGGAGTCTGCTTCGGAGACATCTGAGGGGTTTCCGAAGGTTCAGGTGTTTCCGGAGACGGTTGTGGCGTTTCCGAAGGTTCAGATGTTCCCGGAGACGGTTGCGGCGTTTCCGAAGGTTCAGATGTTCCCGGAGACGGTTGTGGTGTTGTCCCCGGATGAGACGGAGAAGTTCGTTTCCAGTCCGCCTTCAGCGTTACATTCGCTCCGGGCATTGCAAAGGTATCTCCGGC
>CAUUCX010000045.1:0-7939 GCA_963543615.1 uncultured Eubacteriales bacterium
TTTCTCTTTCAGGCTGAAATTATGGTGGAGATGGCGAGAGTCGAACTCGCGTCCGAAAGCATTTCCAAAGGAATTTCTCCGAGTACAGCCGGTGTTTTGGTAATTCGCTTCATCTTGCGCCCTCCGGCAGGCTTAAAAATCCGCTATCCCGTTGTTCCCTCATGCTACCGGGAGCTCACATGAGGTTTTCCCGCATGTTTGATGCCGAGTCTCATATCTGCGGGTGAATATGAGATGGCACGCCTTACGCTATGGTAAGGGCCGCTTAAGCAGCCAATGCGAAATTATTATTATTTTTAGCGTTTATATTTAACGCGCCTTTTTAACGCAGAATGGCGAACTGCGACTCGCTTATCCTTATTCCACACCCTCGTCGAAACCTTTTCATCCCCACAGTATCCCGCATAACTGCATAAGGAAAAATGAAGTGTAAAATAACCGCACGGTATTTATCTATATTAGCCGCGCTTTAAGTCCCTGTACAGATTATTAGACCCCAAAATCTATTGATTTTACAAAGAATTTTCAAAAACAAATGCTTTACAGAAATGTAACAAAAAAAGATTACCGATTCCGAGTTTTTATGCTCTTCTCAATTCGCCGTTTGGCATCTTTTTTAGCGGCATCCTCACGTTTGTCGTAGAGTTTTTTCCCTTTGGCAAGTGCGATTTCCAGTTTTGCCAAACCTCTATCATTTATGTAAAGTGATAAAGGCACAATCGTCATACCCTCACGAGTGGTAGCACCTATCAATTTATTTATCTCCCGTTTGTTCAACAAAAGTTTTCGAGCTCGTAAAGGATCCACATTAAATCTGTTCCCCTCCTCATATGCGGCGATATTCAACCCGTATATGAAAACCTCACCGGATTCTATCTTCGCATAACTTTCTTTTATGCTCACACGCCCCCTGCGTATCGACTTTATCTCCGTCCCGGTGAGTACCATTCCCGCCTCATACACATCCTCGATAAAATAATCATGTCGTGCCTTTTTATTATTGGCCACAATCTTCCTTGCCATAATGACTCCTTAAAGCAGAGCTATACTGTTAAACGGATATAGACGCACAAAAGCTTTACCTATAAATCGTTCCTTGGCAATTGTCCCAAGCTGCCTGCTGTCATTGCTGACCGGACGATTATCTCCCATCACAAAATATGAGGATTTCGGAATTTTATAATCCGTTACTTCTCCCGCTGTGAGGAGATCATCCGGCAAATAATCTTCTTTTACGAGTTTTCCGTCTATATAAACACCGCCGTCCATTATGCTGATAGTCTCTCCGGGCAATCCGATTATACGTTTTATGAGCAGCTTCTCCGCGCCGGTTTCGGTTTTTAAATCCGTGTGGAATACAACGATATCGCCACGCTTCGGATCTGAAAAACGATAAGCCTGCTTATTCAGTAAAAGATAATCATGCGGGTGAAGAGTGGGCTCCATAGATGTCTGTTGAACGATTGTCGGCTTTATAAATTGCATGAGCAATATCGCCAAAACAGCAGCCACCAATAGATCTTTCAGCAGCGATTTCAGAAAACCGTTCTTATTTGAATTTGAAGATTCTTCGATCTCCCGTTGATCCGATTCCCCTGCCGGATAATCCGCATGTGTCTTTGATTCTTCCATGTATTCATTTTCCATATTGTTCACAATCCCCCTCCTAATTCAAATGCGCTTATTACTCTATCATATTTTGTTTAATTTCGCACTATAATAAATCCATATCTGAAGCAATTTCTTTGAATTTCACCGGCAGCTCCGCACGAACAATCAGACCCTTAAGCTCCGCAAGTTCACCGATGTAATCGGAAAAGCGCAATTCATACGCATGAAGCAATTGAGTTGAAAGCTTGTATTTATCCTTCATAAACTCGTTTGTTTTATGATCCCCATATTTAATATCCCCTGCCAAAGGATACCCCGCATGTTTCAAGTGCGCTCTGATTTGATGTGTCCTGCCGGTATCGAGCCTGACTCGGACCAAGGAAAAACCGCAATTGGACTTTACAGAGGTAACAAAGGTAGCTATTTTTTTGTATCCGTCATCGCTTTGAGTTTCGGAACGAATAACGGTATCGGCGGATTTGACTGATGATATGTTTCGCTCATGATCCCTGATAAGTTCATCTCGAAGATATAAATCCCCTCTGAGTTCACCTTTTACTATGGTCAAGTAGAATTTTTCCACGCAATCTCCGCTGCGAATCATTTCATTCATATTTCGCATGCTCTCCGGCGTCTTACAGAACACTACCAGCCCCGTGGTGTTCCTGTCGAGTCGATTGGCTGATGAAGCTTGAAAGATATTTTCCGCACTCATATCTATTTCACCCTTGTCATACAGGTATTGTCTTACCTGATTTGTCAGAGTTTTCTTTTTCTCTTTGCTGTCACCGTGCACCAGCAGACCGTGCGGCTTATTTGCAATGAGCATTTTGTCGTTTTCGAATACTATATCAATATTCCCAAAACTGTTGCAATTAAAGGGTTTTTCTTTTCTTTTTAATGAATTGAATTCCTCATCATCCAGATAAAGCTCCATAACATCACCCACAGATAAAATGTGATCCTGCCTTACCCTTTTGCCGTTAAGCTTTAAGTCTTTTCTTATTATCTTATAAATCGTGCTTAAAGATGCGGAAGCCAAATACTTTCTCAAATACCTGTCAACTCTTTGATTCTTCTCATTTTCGCCTATCGTAATTTTTTGCATTACAACTCCCATACAACAAATAGAATTCATTTCATGCTGCTATTATACAACCTCGCCCATATTTGCTCAAACCTTTTAATTGAGGCTTTCTCGATATTATGCTATTATTATACTGTGTTGAAGATGGAGGAATAAGCATGAAAACATTCAGAGATTTTTTCTACGATAAAAACGATATTTTAGTTGCGGTGCTGATTGTCGCTCTCGCCGGTTTGCTCGTATTCGTGAAAATAGATAAGATTATGGCATATCCTAATGTAGACGAAGTGATTGTAAAGAAAACCCCTGAAGATAAGAGGACAACTACCGATTCGGGTAATGACAACGGCAATAACAATGCAACGAATACAGGTGAGAAAAAGTATCCTTTCAGTCTGTATATAAATTCGGGTGAAAGCGCGGAAAGTATCGGGGAATCACTTGTAACACTGGGATTGTTTGAATCGACCGGGGACTTCATAAACAAGATAAATGAAAAAGGAGTTGCCGAAAAGATACAGTACGGCACATTCCAAATACCGCAAGATTCAACGGAAGATGAAGTGCTTAAAATCATCACATCGCCTCCGAACGGAGCGCAATAAATAAAATTTGATTTACAATTACAAACAATTTACATACCCTAAACAGGAGGAAAATTAAAATGGCGCTAATAACTTCAAAGAATATGTTTCAACAATCTATAAAATCGGATTATGCAGTCGGTGCATTTAATGTAAATAATATGGAAATCATACAGGGAATAGCGGATGCTATAAAAGAAGAAAACGCTCCCGTTATCTTGCAGGTTTCGGCAGGTGCGAGAAAATATGCAAGACCCGCTTATCTTCTTCATTTAGTGCAGGCGGCCATCGAAGATACCGGAATAGATATCGTATTGCATTTAGACCATGGAGAGGATTTTGACATCTGTAAAAAATGCGTTGACGACGGCTTTACATCCATCATGATTGACGGTTCAAAACATCCGTTTGAGGAAAACATAGAACTCACAAAACGAGTTGTGGAATATGCTCATGGCCACCACCAACGTCAACAAACTTCTGCAGGGCATCGAAGACAATGTGAATGTTGATGCAAAATCGGCAAGCATGACGGATCCCGAGGAAGCCGCAGAATTTGTCGAAAGAACAAATGTCGATTCTTTAGCCATTGCAATTGGCACAAGTCATGGAGCCTATAAGTTCAAGGGGACTCCTTATTTGGATTTTGACCGCCTCAAAAAAATTCACAGTTTAATCCCGGAGACTCCGTTGGTTTTACACGGCGCTTCCACCGTTTTGCCTGAATTCGTTAAAAAGTGCAATGAATACGGCGGCGATATCCCCGGTGCGCAAGGTGTTCCGGAAGAAATGATTGCCGAATCCGCAAAATACGGCATATGTAAGGTTAATATCGATACCGATTTGCGACTCGCAATGACTGCTGAAATTCGCAAATACATAAGCGAAAATCCGAGCGAGTTTGATCCGAGAAAATATTTGGGACCTGCAAGAGATGCTATAAAAGAAATGGTCAGACACAAGGTTAAAAATGTACTTAACTGTTCAAATCAGGCATAGAGAATGCATTTCGTTAGATTTAGGGCGCTGAAGCCATGCTTTCGGCGCTTATATTATTACAAAACCCCCGTTCGGACTTATCACCTGTCCGTTGATAAATTCCGCCTTATCGGAAATTAAAAAAGCTGCAAGCTCCCCTATTTCATGCGGTTTTGCGATTCTGCCCGCCGGCGTTTCAGCTATTGCCGCATCAATGGCCTCCGGTGGAAGTTGCGACAACATATCCGTATCGACAGCACCGGGAGCTATGACATTTACCCTAATTCCCGAATATCCCAATTCCTTTGCAAGTGCCTTGGAAAATGCAAGAATTGCACCCTTTGTCGCGGAATAATCGCTTTCACATGATGCCCCTACTACGCCCCAAATCGATGCTATATTAATGATACAGCCGCTTTTTGCGGATATCATGCTCGGTGCCGCCAATTTGCAGCAATGGAAGGTTCCGTTTACATTTGTGGCAAATATCTCCCCCCACCATTCCGGACTAATATCCTGAATCTGTGCACTTTTAGCGATCCCCGCATTATTCACGAGCACATCTATGCGCGAATACTCACCCAAGATATATTCAAACATATTCTTCACGCAGTCAAAATCGGATACATCCGCCTTGAAACGCTCACAGCTGCCGCCCTTGCCTTTGATGCTTTTCTCGACTTCATCGGCTTTCACATCGTTCTCCTTGTAATTTATGATTACGTGATAACCGTCTTCCGCTATTCGCATAGCGACAGCCCTTCCGATACCTCTTGATGCGCCCGTAACAAGTGCAATCCTGCGATTCATTTCCATCTCCTCTCGTTTTTTCAAATTTCAACCGCTTTCCCCGCCGAAATCAGATAAATATAGCGCTCTTTCACGCGCATTTCGCCGGCTTCTTCAATCGCTTTCTGATAGATATCCATCTGTTGTTTATATGACTCGGCTATTCCTTTTAATAGCTCATTGTCACCGGGATCATCGACAAAATTACTCTTATAATCTATGAGAACAACTCCGTCTTTTTCCATGAAATACGAATCCACCGTTCCCTGAACCAATACATCTTCCCGCATGAGATAAAATGTTTCTTCTCGGTATAGGATATCCGCCGCTGCGGCGCGTCGCCCCAAATCGGAACGAACAAAGCTCACAATACCCTCTACATCTACAACTTTCAAGTCTTCTCTCGTCAATTTTCCGTCATTTGCCAATTTCGACAGATACGCATTAAAAGCATCCATACCCTGCGCGTATTCCGCATCGAATGCACTGCGAAGCTCCTTTATCGGCAGATGCTGGAAAACAATGTGATTTATTATTCCTCGTTGAACGGAATCAATCCTCTTCCCGCTTATAAAGCGCGGAGAAAGCTTGTCCGGTAAAATCAATTGATTCCCCTCGTTCACGATAGCTGTAACACTTCTTTTCACTTCTTTTTTTGTATCAGGCTCATACGGATAAACATATTCCAGCCGCCTGCTGTATATTTCAGGACAAATAGCGGTATCAATCCTTTCCAAAATGTCCTTGCACGACTTCGCATTTTCTTTCATCACATTGCCGCCATTAAAGCCCGTTCTTCCAATGTCTGCAATCGATGTTGTAAATACCGTTTCAACGGATTCGCAGCGAGCCGGCAAAATCATGGAAAAAAAGTTTTTCAGGCTTTTTTTGTCGATCGTATCGGAGATTTCAGCGCGCTTTTCTATGAGCTTTATTTCATCTGCGGATTTTATTTTGCCCACCATTATCAGCATATCACGCGCTCTTGTCATGGCAACGTATAAAATCCGTATTTCTTCCATAAGACTGTCAAAAGCATTCCGCGTCCTGACTATCTCCTGCAATATTGTATTATACTTCATACGCTTGGATTTGTTCACAACAGTCATTGCGATCCCTATATCCTTATGAAAATTCATATCCGAAACATTTTCTCCTCGTATGAGATTTCTTCCTATGCCGGCAATAATTACAATCGGATATTCAAGTCCCTTGGATTTGTGAATTGTCATAATGCGCACCACATTATCATCTTCACCGATGAGGCTGACCTGCGGTATTTCAATTCCCTTTACCTGAATGCTGTTTATATAATCCAAAAATGAGGATAAATCACCCGAATATTCCGCAGAAAACTGCGTTGCCTTGTCTATGATAGCTCTGAGGTTTGCCTGCCTTTGCGCTCCGCCCTTAAGCGTACCGAGATATGTATAAAAACGGGTTTCCGTAATAAGGATTCGGCAAAGCTCATCCACTTTGAGCAATTTGGATTCTCCCGCCCATTCCTTTATTTTTGATACTGCAAAACGGCACTTTTCAGCCAGATTATCTTTATTCTTTCTGCCATAAAATACAAGTGAGTAATAAAACGGCATTTTCCTATATCGCTGCCTTATTTCAGCGAACTCCCGTGCCGAAAATCCCATCATCGGCGAGTGCAGGAAACTCAGCAATGCCAAATCATTGCGCTTGTTATTAATCGCTTTGAGCATATTCACAAAAACTGATATTTCAAGCGTGTTGAAGTAGCTTGCCGCATCGTCAGTATGCACATCAATACCGTGTTCTCCGAGTATATCGGCATATATGGCGGCTTTTCCCACCACGGAACGCATCAGGACGACGATATCTCTCAATTCAATTTTTCTTTCTTTTTGCAATTTGTTATCGTAAATTTCAGTCCCCAATATCGAATTGATTTCAAATGCAATTCGATATGCTTCCATTTCATGGGCATTAAGGGATCTTATCTCTTCATCCACAAAATTGCCCGACTCATCATCGGTTACCATTGCAACCAGCTTTACGGGGAAATCGTATCTGCCATCGTGATCGACAAGCCCCTGATTAAGTTTTTCCCGTTCATAATTATCAATCAAACCCATAAAAACATCATTGACTGAATTGATAATCATTTTTTTGCTGCGAAAATTCGTATTAAGCTCAATCGTGCATCCCGGTGAATTTCCATTTGTCGGTGACTTCCTGTATTCCTCCTGTTTTTGCGTGAATATTTCGGGTTCAGCCAATCTAAACTTGTATATGCTCTGTTTTACATCACCGACCATAAAAACATTATCCCCGCGCGAAACGAGATATATGAGCCGATCTTGAATATGATTGCTGTCCTGATACTCATCAACCAAAACATGCTCATATTTATTCTGATATTCAAGTCGCACATCGGGATTTTCAAGCAGCCTTATCGCAAAGTGTTCCACATCGGTGAAATCAACGAGATTTTCGGCTCGTTTCAAATCTGAATATATCTCATCATATAGATCGGTGAGTTTGAGTAAAATCCGCACCGCATCATGAGATTCGGCGATGTATTCGAGTTCATTCTCAATATTATACCTCGCCAACTCTTTTGCCTTGTCGAATGAGCGTTTTCCCTGTTTTCTAATGGAATTTATGCTGTCCTTTATCTGCTCAAATGCATATTTTTCATCTTCATATTTTTTGAGCACTCTGAATGTTGACCATTTTTGAGCCGAAATGCGTTCGCAAAACTCATAATACCCGTTTTCCCAAAAGCCTCCGCTCATAAAACTTTTAAGCGTTTGCAAGGCGGCAAGATCCTCATCGGCTTTTTCCTTTAGACTGTATACACCCGCCTCGGAAAGTCTATCCGCTACCAATGAAAAATATAGTTCCGCATCTGAAAGAC
>CAUUCX010000046.1:0-7878 GCA_963543615.1 uncultured Eubacteriales bacterium
AATTCTCCAAAATTGAAATAGCAAGTGCCGCCCCTTCGGTAGGATCCGTTCCCGCCCCGAGCTCATCAAGCAATATAAGTGTGTTTTCATCGGCATTTGAGATTATATCTACTATGTTTTTCATATGAGATGAAAATGTACTCAAGTTTTGTTCAATGCTTTGTTCATCACCTACATCCGCGTAAATCCTGTCAAATCGCGCCAAAACGCTTCCCTCATCCGCAGGTATATGCAATCCCGATTGCCCCATAAGCGTAAGCAGCCCCACGGTTTTAAGGGAAACCGTTTTGCCACCCGTATTCGGTCCCGTAATTATCAAGGAATTATAACCGTCTCCTATTTCAATATTGAGCGGAACAACGCGCTCCGCATCTATAAGAGGATGCCTTGCATTGTTCAATTTGATCCGGCCGCTCTCGACAATTTCAGGTCGGATACCGTTCATCTTATGTGCAAGCGCGGCTTTTGCAAATATAAAATCCAATTTGGTAAGGATATTAAAATCGCTGAACAAATCTTCCGCATGAACCGCAACTATTGATGACAACTCACCTAAAATCCTGTCGATCTCTATGCTCTCTTCCAGTTCAATTTGCCGGAGTTCATTATTTAACTGCACAACCGTCTGCGGTTCTATAAAGTATGTTGCTCCGGTTGATGATTTGTCATGAATAATCCCTGCAACGTTCCCGCTGCATTCCTGTTTGACCGGCAACACATATCTGCCGTCGCGGATCGTTACAATGGCATCCTGTAAATATTGTTTTGCCGTACCCGTAATCATTTTATTAAGTGCGGCTTTTACGGCTTCTCCCTTTTGCAGGCGCTCACGCCTTAATGCGCGCAAACGCGGACTGGCATTGTCCGCCATTTCCTCTTCCGAAACAATACATCTGTCGATTTCATTTGCCAATTTTCTTTGATTACTCAGCAACGCGGCAAGTTCCGAAATCAGCGGTGATTCAGGAGTATCCCCTGTCCCGCCATCTTTCAAAAAAACAGCAACACTAATTGCTGTCCTGATATTATAAAGGATTTGGAGCAGCTGACGCATGTTCAAAACTCCGCCTTTTCCTGTGAAAGAAAGATAATCGACACAATCATAGAATGCGCCGATAGGCGGTGATCCCTTGGTGCCGATTATTGAAAGCGCCTCCGAGGTTTCCTGCTGTCCTCTCTCAATCTCATGAGATGTAGCGCCGGGCTTCAATGCGGATGCCAATTTTCTGCCGGAACCGGAAATCGCGCAGGCGGAAAGCATTTCCACTATTTTATGAAATTCCAATACTCGTATTGTTCTGTCTTTCATCAAAAACACTACTCCTGCCGCAATTTTGACAACTCGTTCTTTAGTCTCACATTTTCCATTTCAAGGTCAAAACAATCGCTTTCAAGTTCTCGAATCCTCTCGTCAACCGATTCACCGCCGCTTAAAACCGCATTCGCGAGTTTTTTTTCAAGCTCACTTATTTTCTGTTTATACTCGTCAATTTCCTTGTTTTTATCCGTAAGCCCTGCCTGCATTTCGTCCCGCTTATCGGCGAATTTCCGGCTTTCATCTTTGTAGCGCTGCAAACTCCCTTTTGCTTCTTCCCAAAGTGCGGCATACCTCTTTTTTTCCGCCTCTATAGCATCTAAATTCCGTTCAACATCACGCATACTTTCCTTGTAAGCGAAAAACGCATCGGCGATATTCAGAGCTGAAAGCACTGCAATATCTGAAATTGAGGCGTTAAGGACTTCGCCGATCCTGCTCATTGAGTCATCCACATATGCCGCGACCCGGACAGTTCGTTCTTCATCGCCGCCGGACACAACATAATTTTGTCCGTAAATAGTTACACTCACTCTACCGTCGCTCATGCCAACATCTCCTCTCTTATTAAAGAATTTTAACTTTCTCTCGGCACTGCATTATGATTTTTTTTCAGCATTTCCAAGACATGTTCATGCACTTCTTCGACTTCACTTTCCGTCAAAGTTCTGTTTTTCGCTCTGTATTCAAGAGCATATGCAACGCTTTTTTCAGAATCTTTGAGCTGTGTTCCCCTGTAAATGTCAAACATTTTTACACTTTCAAGAAGTTCTCCGCCCGCTTCGCGAATTGTTGATGCCAGTTCCCCTACCGGGCAGTCTTCTTTTACAATCAGGGCAATGTCTCGCGTAATCGACGGATACCTCGGCAGCGGTTCATATGCTTTTACAAGATCGGCATATTTTATCATGCTCGTAAGTTCCAATTCCGCTATATACACTCTCCCGGTAATACCATATTTCTCAGCCACCTTGGGATGCACCTCTCCTATAATACCAATCCGCTCCGAGCGACCGTCAATATCAAAGAAGATGTGAGCATTTCTTCCGGGGTGAAATACTCCGAGCTTACCTGCAAGGTATTTTGCTTCGGGTACGCCCAATTTCTCAAGCAAAGCTGTAATAATACCTTTAAGATAAAAGAAGTCCATACCCTCGCCGTAAAGCCCTATCGCTATTTTTTCAGTTTCGGTCGGGAGTTCATCTCCTGCTTTAGGAATAAAAGTGTTGCCTATCTCAAATGCTTTGATATCCGTTACTTTTCGTGAAAGATTTCTTGCAATTACCGATAGCAGCATAGGCATAAGCGTTGTACGCATCACGGAAGTATCTTCGCCTAAAGGATTTATCAATTTAACAAACGAACTATAGTTGCTATCATCAAGCCCTGTTTTGTCCAAATCGTGAGGCGAAACGAACGAATAAGTCTGCACCTCGTTCAAACCCATGGAAAGCAGTGCTTCGCGACAGATATCGCGTAATTTACGAGTATATGTCATTCCTGATTCGGCATTTCCTTTAGCAAGCCTGTTCGGGATTTTGTCGTAGCCGTACATACGCGCAACTTCCTCGATAAAATCAACTTCCTCTATGAGATCTTGACGCACTGTAGGCGGGATGATTTTCAAGACATCTCCCTTTATTTCAACACCGATTTCAAGATTTTCGAGGAGTTCTTTCATCTCTTCCGCACTCAATTCAATACCGAGCACCTTATTTACCCTTGAAACTCTTACATCTATTTCCCGCGGCTTATAGATATCGGGATACACATCAATTTTGCCCTTGATTACCGTTCCCGCACCCAAAAGCTCGATGAGATGGCATACCCTGTCGGCAGCAGCCTCGGCAAGATTGGGGTCGATCCCCTTTTCGAACCGAGCGGCAGCTTCCGTTCTCAATTTCAATTTTTTCGCGGTTTCCCTGATATTGTCGCCGCTGAAATTCGCAGACTCTATTACAATGGTATTTGTATCTTCAACGATCTCGGAATTGAGACCGCCCATAACACCGGCAATTCCGATACTCTTCTCCGCATCCTTTATCATAAGCATATCATCATCAAGTTTGCGTTTTTTATCATCAAGCGTTACAAAACTTTCATCTTGAGCTGCGGTATCAACTATAATTTTATCCCCCGCAATCTGCCTTATATCAAATGCATGCAGCGGTTGCCCGTATTCAAGCATAACATAATTCGTTACATCGACTATATTATTTATAGGTCTTACGCCCGCCATTATCAGGCGTTTTTGAAGCCACCATGGGGATTGCTCCACCTTAACATCCTTAACAACTCTTGCAATATAACGCTTGCACAGTGCTGTATTCTTCACCTCTACATCAATATATTCTTTTACATCTTCAACTTCATTTTTACAGTCCACAGGCGGATACTTGAGCTTGCCGCCGACAGTCGCAGCCGTTTCACGCGCCATTCCGATTATTGAAAGGCAGTCCGGTCTGTTCGGCGTGATCTCAAAATCAACCGCATCTTGCAGCAATTCCATCGCTTCCACAAAAGGAGTGCCCGGAATAAGTTCGCCATCGAGGATCCATATTCCGTTTTTATGCGAAATAGGAACAACACTGTCATCAAGCCCAAGCTCCGTTGCTCCGCAAAGCATTCCATCCGAATTGATTCCGCGCAGTTCACCTTTCATTATCACAACACTGTCTCCGTCTTTAGATTGTCCATGCAGCGGTCCCGGGATTTTGGAACCGTCCACCGCTACCGGCACAAAGGCACCCTCAAAGACATTCGATGCACCCGTCACTATCTGAACATTTTCGGTTCCTATGTTTACATCGCAGATAACGAGCCTGTCCGCATTGGGATGCTGCTTTATTTTATCAATTCTTCCCACAAAGACCTTTTCCGTATTTACTCCGAATTTTTCAACGGTCTCGATATTTGAACCGGACATAACCATTCGCTCACAATATTCTTCAATATCTATATTTACATCAGTATAGTCCCTTAACCACAAGATAGGTACTAACATATTCATTCCTCCCTATTTACAAACAAAATCATATTCCGAATGTTCAGCCGCTATTTAAACTGATTGATAAATCGCATATCATTCTCGTAGAAAAGCCTGATATCATCCACCCCGTATTTCAGCATCGCAATGCGTTCAACGCCCATGCCGAAAGCAAATCCGGTATATCTTTCCGTATCAATTCCGCCGACTTTAAGGACATTCGGATGCACCATTCCGCAGCCCAGTATTTCTATCCAGCCGCCGCCTTTGCAAACTCGACAACCGGAGCCGCCGCACTTAAAGCATGAAACATCCATTTCCGCCGACGGTTCGGTAAACGGGAAATGATGTGGACGGAATTTGGTTTTTACGCTCTCCCCAAAGAGCTTCTTCGCAAAATCATCGAGAGCCCCTTTAAGATCCGCCATGGTCACGCCCTCATCAATGAGCAGACCCTCAACCTGATGAAACATCGGAGAATGTGTTGCATCAGGCGTATCACATCTGAAACATCTGCCCGGTGAAATTATCTTTATCGGTGGTTCATTTGCAATCAACGCCCTTATCTGCACGGGTGAGGTCTGCGTGCGCAGCAATATGTTTTCGGAAATATAGAATGTATCGGTCATATCCCGAGCCGGGTGATGCGGATCCGCATTCAAGGCATCAAAATTATTGAAAACCGTTTCAATCTCCGGTCCCTCGGCTATGCTGAATCCTTGTGCCATAAAGACATCGGAAATCTCATCTATTACAAGTGTGATCGGATGCTTGCCGCCAAGTAAAAACTCTTTACCCGGTTCTGTCACATCTATCCATTCCGCGATGAACATCTTGTTCATCATTTCCTCTTTAACCTTTGCCGAGGATTCGGCGATTGCACCCTCTATCTGCTGTTTTGCCGTATTTGTGATTCTGCCCATCTCTTTTTTCTCATCGGGAGTGAGCTTACCCATCTCCTTAAACATCGTCGTGAGAGCACCTTTTTTACCCAATGTCGCAACCCTGATCTTTTCAATCTCATCAATCGTGGTTGCCGAATTTATTTGTTTAAGAGCATCGTCCACAATCATCTTGATTTTCGTCTGCATTACAAATCTCCTTCAGTTTTAATCTTCATTTTCCATTATTATGCCTCATGCTATACATCATGAGCGCGGCTGCCACTCCCGCATTAAGCGATTCGACCCTGCCCGCCATGGGGATTCCGACAACAAGTCCTGCATTATTTTTAAGTAACGGATCCACGCCGTTCCCCTCATTTCCAATGATAAGTGCCAAGCGTTTATTATTCCTTAAAAAATCCTCCGCTTCGGCTGCATATATATCAATCCCGCAAGTATCGCCCACAA
This sequence comes from uncultured Eubacteriales bacterium, assembly GCA_963543615.1. Lineage (GTDB taxonomy): Bacteria > Bacillota > Clostridia > Peptostreptococcales > Anaerovoracaceae > CAUUCX01. The sequence continues at coordinate 5,654 of CAUUCX010000046.1, forward strand.
CCGTTCTATATTCATATTTATTGAGTTCCGCCAATGCCCCGTTCACATCTTGAAAATCGAGCATCGGCATTCTAAAGACTGAACCGGCTGATGCCCGAACGCACTTGGGAGAATACACATCTGTCGTACCCCTTATGATTCCTATTGCGGTAAAACCCGCAGCCTCGGCGGTTCTTATCATACCTCCCACATTGCCGGGATCTTGCAATTTATCCAATATCAGCATATTGCAAAAGCGATCATCCATATCTCCGCCCGATATATCCGACAGTTCGATCGGATTCAGAAAAGGAGGGGTATGTATTAAAACGATTATCCCCTGTCCATGCTCGGCAAAATCCAATTTATCAAAGAGGCGATCCGCAAGCATATACGATCTGTCGGGGATACGCTTTGAATCAACAAGAGCGGCGGCACGACATAAGAGTTCTGAAATTTCAGGCTCATCGACAGCTGAATTTTTCACGAATATCGAATCCACTTTCGAAATCAGCAGATCATCATGCAAAATCTCGCGCGCCAAATTCACGCCCTCAACGGCAAAAATCCCATATTTTTTCCTGTATTTAGGGAGTCGCAAGCTCGCCAATTTTTTATAGACAATATTGTCCTTTGATGATATGTAATCCATCTCAATTATCTAAAAGGAGCCGGTAAATGCCGACTCCCCCATAAACAAACTCTGCTTAAAATTGGAACAAACGAAAAACGACAAATCAGTCGGCGTACTTGGCACTATCTCTTCAGAAAATTCGGTATATCGAAAGCGCTCGCACTCTTAAATTTATCCTCTATCTCTTTTTCCGCCTCGCGAGCCGCATTTGCCTCTTCAGCCGCATTTGATCTGTTTAAATCATCAACAACTTCCTTTGCCGCTTCATGACGACTCATGTTACGGTATTCGGGATTCGGTCTTCCCGCATTACCTACAGAAAAATTATCAAAAGAAGCTGTCGGATTCGGAACAGGTGCCACATCATTTCCTGAAGTTTCGGAATCTGTAAGTTCAGGCAAATGATCATCATCTATACCGGTTGCGATAACGGTAAGTACTATACTGCCCTGCATATCCTCTTTCGGCACCATTCCGAAGATGAGGTTTACATCGGGATCAACCGACTCCCCGATTTTTCTTGCGATATAATCAACATCCATCATTCCGATATCATCACCGCTTGTTATATTCAAAAGAAGCGCTTTTGCACCGTCAAGAGATGTATCGAGCAGCGGACTTGCAATTACTTCATTTATTGCATCATCTATCATATTTTCGCCGGAACCGCGACCCACACCCATATGCGCCAGTCCTCTGTCCTGCATTACCGTTTTGACATCGGCAAAGTCACAATTTATTATTCCTTCCTCATTGATGAGATCGGATATCCCCTGCACACCCAGCTTCAAAACATCATCAGCCAACTGAAATGCCTGGGTTACCGTAAGTTTCAAATCCTCCATCTGCAGCAATTTGTCATTCGGAATGACCACAAGCGAATCGACATATTTCTTTAAGAATTTAATCCCTAAATCCGCCTGTTCGGAACGTCTTCTCTGCTCAAAGCTGAAAGGCTTTGAAACAACCCCGACCGTCAATGCTCCGGATTCTTTCGCCGCTTTTGCTATGACCGGAGCCGCTCCGGTACCTGTACCGCCTCCCATTCCGGCGGTGATAAAAATCATATCTCTATCTTTGATATGTTTAAGTATGTCATCTATATTTTCCTCCGCGGATTTTTGTCCGATTTCGGGATTCCCTCCCGCACCGAGGCCTCTGGTAAGCTTTTGCCCGATCGTGACCTTTACCTCTGCTCTGGAACGATTAAGAACCTGTTGATCGGTGTTTACCGCCATAAATTCCACGCCTTTAAGACCAGATACAATCATGCGGTTTACGGCATTGCAACCGCCGCCGCCCACACCAATGACCATTATCTTTGCAGCACTCAAATCAACATTTTCAAATTGCAACATAGTCATGCGGTCTATACCTCCATATATTTCAAATTGATAACTCAAGTTTATTAAATCTCATGGTCCGGCGAAACACAATCGCAAGCATTACTTCAAAAAATACATCATTATTTGCAGCGGGTGCACCGTCGCCGTTTACTTTTAACAGTATAGCACAGGGCAAGCCGTTTTGCACTATATTTTTATGTTTTCAACCCGCTTCGCGGATTGCAAGTTTAATTGTCGCACCTTTTCGTTAGAGCTTTAGCATGTAA
>CAUUCX010000047.1:0-7844 GCA_963543615.1 uncultured Eubacteriales bacterium
CATTTTAAGCCATTTTGGTTATTTTTGCAAGAAAAAGCCGCCTTTTTTGGAGTTTTCACATCCGCTCAAAGCGGCAAGCTGTAAGCCTATCCGTTCAAAATCCCCGTTAACCTCAAAGGGTCAACATACTCGCCATTCTCATACACGCGCATATTCCCCGAAGCGATTTCATCCATCAGCAGAACTTTTCCATCAGTGTCCTTACCGAATTCAAATTTTATATCGTATAAATCGAGACCTTTTTCTTTCAGCACATCGGCAACCGCCGCCGTGATTTCCCGCGTTAAACGAACGGTATCCGCATATTCCTCTTCGCTCATAATGCCGAGCATACTCAATGCTTCCATGGTGATAAGCGGGTCGTTTCTGTCATCATCTTTTATCGTCATCTCCACATAAGCAGGAAGCGGATCCCCCTCCTGAACATACTTTCCGTATCTCCTGTAAAAACTCCCTACGGCGCGGTAACGGCAAATAACTTCCAGACCCTTTCCGAAAGGCATGGTCGGAACAACTTCCATCGTTCCCGCTTCTAAATCCGCCGAAATATAATGCGTTGCAATTCCTTTTTCCTTTAACATTTCAAAGAATTTTATCGAGGTTTTCAGATTCGCCTTCCCCATCCCCTCGATGCTGCCCCCTACATGATTTGCACCGGGATCGAACACTCCGTCCTCACCCGTCACATCGTCCTTAAAAAGCAGGGAATAATTTCCGTTGTCAAGAAGATACACATCTTTTGTTTTTCCTTGATATACCATTTTCATAATTTTTACACCTCTATAAACTTAAAACTTAAATCTCCGACCGTTTTATTTGAAATATCTGACCGCATTTGCGAACATTTGATTGTCACCGAAATCAGCCGCCCCTATATTCCTGTAAAGCCCTTTTCGCATTCTCTCGCTATGCCCCATCTTGCCGAATATTCTGCCGTCGGGAGAACTTATCCCCTCAACGGCGAGCAGTGAGCCGTTCGGGTTGAACTCGATATCCATGCTCGGTTTGCCGGCATAATCCACATACTGTGTGGCGATTTGACCGTTTGCGATAAGAGTTTTCAGGAGTTCGGGTTCACAAACGAATCTGCCCTCGCCATGTGAAATTGCAACCATGTGAATATCTCCTATATCACATGAAGCCAGCCACGGCGATTTGTTGGATACAACTTTTGTGCGAACTATCCTTGATTGATGCCTGCCTATTTTATTGGAAGCAATGGTCGGCGATGCGGCTGTTGCTTCTCTGATTTCACCATAAGGAACGAGTCCCAATTTGATCAATGCCTGAAATCCGTTGCATATCCCGCCGATTAAACCGTCACGTTGCTCAAGGAGCTTTCCTATTTCGCCGGCAAGCAGCGGATGTCTGAAAAATGAAGTTATGAATTTGCCGGAGCCGTCGGGCTCATCGCCGCCCGAGAATCCGCCCGGAATCATAATTATCTGACTTTCCGCAATCGCCGCCGCCATAGTCTGCACGGATTCCTGCACTCCGGATGCGCTCATATTTTTTACCGGTATTATCCTGACAGCCGCGCCCGCCTGCTCGAATACATACTGCGTATCATATTCGCAGTTCGTTCCGGGAAAGACCGGAATCAATACTTTGGGTTTTACATGTGATCTTGCGGGTGTTTTTGCCAGCTGAATATCGACTTCGGCGCGGGATCTTTCCGCCTGCCCGCTCTTATCTGCAACCGCTATATCCTCACAAGCGGCGTTCCGCTCTCCTTCGCTTTTCTCCATCCTGTAAGGGAATATATCATCAAGCTGTGAATAATAAACGGATTCCAATTCCGAAACCGCAACATCTTCACATTTGCCGCCTACCGATGCGCTCAACACGTAATCGCTCGTTGTTCGCCCCAAAAGCTCAACCCCTGCACCGTGCGGAAGCTCCGATTTCAGAGCCGCCATCAAGGCAGCCGTATCCTGCCCCGCCTGCACTTCAATTATAAAAGAGGCATAGCTGTGTGTAAACGCGCGACTTATGTCAAAAGAATCGTCAAATCGAAAGCCCACACCGTTTCCGAGCAGCATTTTGAAAATGCGTTCGGCAATGCCGCCATATGTACATGTTGCCGCGGAAACAACGGGTTCGCTCGTTATGAATTTTGAGACCGCATCGAAATAATTGCGAAGGCTGCCGCCGCAGGGCAATGAAAATTCATTGAGCACGGGTGTGATCAACAAGACATCCGCATTTGCCCGCTTAAATTCCTCACTTACGAGGCGCTTTTCATCCTGCACCGATACCGCAAAAGAAATGAGGGTGGGCGGAACATTCAAATCTTCAAAGCTGCCGCTCATGGAATCCTTGCCGCCGATCGCCGCAATGCGAAGATCCATTTGGGCATCAAAAGCTCCCATAAGTGCTCCCATGGGCTTGCCCCAACGAGCGGGTGAGCTGCCCGTTTTTTCAAAGTATTCCTGAAAACTCATATATGCATTGTCGAGATCCCCGCCCGCAGCGACCAATTTCGCCGCCGATTCTATCACCGCCAAATTCGCTCCCGCATAACAGGATTTGCTCGAAATAAACGGATTATATCCATATGCCATCATCGAGCATGTGTTTGTCACGCCGCTCAAGACGGGGAATCTGCACGCCATAACAGATGCCGGGGTCTTCATATATTTGCCGCCGAACGGGAAAATCAAATTCCCCGCGCCTATCGTGGAATCAAACATCTCCACAAGTCCGCGCTTGCTCGCAATATTCAAGTCGGAAAGCAAGTTGCAATACTCGGATTTCAGCGAATTTATTTTCTTTACTCCCGCTTCTTCTTTTGCAAAATCGTTTATGGTATCGAGCGAATGTACCGCCGTCTGCTTTCGAGCTCCGTTTGTATTCAGGAAATCGCGTGAGAGATCGACAATTTTATCTCCGCGCCAGTACATTACAACGCGCTGTTCCTCGGTAACATCGGCAACATGAGTCGCTTCCAAATTCTCCTCATCGGCGAATTGCATGAATCGAGCCAAATCGCTTCTATCCAAAACCACAGCCATTCGTTCCTGCGACTCGGATATTGCCAGTTCCGTACCGCTTAGGCCCTCATATTTTTTCGGAATCGAGTCCAAATCAACGGAAATCCCTCCCGCCAATTCTCCTATCGCCACGGACACACCCCCTGCACCGAAATCGTTGCAGCGCTTTATCATTGATGACACCTGCGGATTCCGGAATAGTCTTTGCAATTTCCGTTCCTCGGGGGCATTCCCTTTTTGCACCTCTGCTCCGCAATCGGACAAGGAATCCTCATCATGCGATTTAGACGAGCCCGTTGCGCCGCCGCAGCCGTCGCGCCCGGTTTTCCCGCCTAACAGTACGATTACATCGCCCGCACACGGAATCTCGTGCTTGACCTGCGCTTCCGGTACCGCGCCGATAACTGCGCCGACTTCCATGCGTTTTGCCGTAAAGCCGGGATGATATACCTCATCTACCAATCCGGTCGCCAAGCCCACCTGATTACCATATGAGGAATAGCCTGCCGCCGCCGCCTGAACTATCGTTCTCTGCGGCAATTTGCCCGCAAGCGTTTCTTCAATCGGATTCCGCGGTTCGCTCGCCCCGCTCACCCGCATCGCCTGATATACATAGCTCCTGCCCGACAGCGGATCTCTGATTGCGCCTCCAACACAAGTCGCCGCGCCGCCGAAAGGCTCTATTTCTGTCGGGTGATTATGCGTTTCATTCTTGAACAGGAAAAGCCAATCTTCCGGTTTGCCGTCAATATCGACTTTTACTTTCACGGTGCAGGCGTTTATCTCCTCGGTTTCGAGAACCGTTGTTAAAATTCCGCGAGACTTAAGCTCTTTTGCCGCAATGGTCGCCATATCCATAAATGTAATCGGTTTTTTTATGCCCAATTTATCCCGAAATTCAAGATATCGGGAATATGCTTTTGCCACCGCCGCATCATCAATCTTTACATTCGAAAGTTCGGTTAAAAATGTAGTGTGCCTGCAGTGGTCCGACCAGTACGTGTCGATAACTTTGAGTTCGGTCATCGTCGGAAGCCTTTTCTCTCCGGCAAAATATTCCGCGCAAACGCGTAAGTCCCCGGCATCCATAGCAAGCCCGTAATCCGCAATAAATTCCGCCGCAACATTGTCGCTCATATCGGGATCGCGCGGGAAATCTTCGATCACAGCCACATCTGCGGGTTGTTCATACCGTTCATCTATGCCGCTCGGCATATCAAGCGAGGCCTCTCTGCTTTCCACCGGATTTATGAGATGCTTTTTTATCCCGGCGATATCCGCCGGCAGGATTCCGCAAGCAGGGCTGTCGGAATACAACAAATATACCTTTGCCGCTTTGACTTTGGGGCGCTCTCCGCCCGAAATAAACTGTATGCACTGTTCGCACGAATCCGCCCTCTGGTCAAATTGCCCCGGAACGTATTCCACCGCAAAAGCCGCATCAAAGTCGGGCAACTCATCTAAAATCACATCTACCTGCGGCTCGGCGAATACCCCGTTTTTCGCCTTTCCCAAAACCTCCTCGGAAATATCCGACACATAATAGCGATTGATGATTCTGACGTCGCGCACTGCGGAAATCCCTAATAATTCATTTATTTCATGCAGCAATTTCTTTGCCTCTAAATCAAATCCATCTCTTTTCTCAACATATATGCGGTATATTTTCATCTCTTCCTCCATTTGTTCACAAGCCGCTTGGCGCTTTTACATGCACTTTTCTCCATATGTACCTTGCACCTTATCCTCGGTGCGATTCGCCGAATTTCAGCTGTGTCAATGCTTTTTCACCGATATCTTTTCTGAAAAACATATCTTTGAATTCGATTTTTTCGGCAGCGTCATAAGCTTTTTTAATCGCAGCTTCAAGATTTTCCGCAACAGCTACTATATTCAGCACTCTGCCGCCGTTTGTGCGATAGACCGGATTTCCGCCCGCAAATTCGACTTTTGTGCCGGCGTGAAAGACCGTAATTCCGTCTTCCGTTTCGAATTTAGCCGCCGCCTGCGCTTTCGGATCATCGCCGAAAAGACCCGAAAAATCCATTTCATATCCCTTAGCATATTCCTTGGGATATCCGCCCGAGGCAATAACCACACAGCACGAGGCGCCTTCGGCAAATTCGATATCCATCTCCTGCATACGCCCTTTTTCTATCGAAATCATTATATTCAGCAAATCGTTCTTGAGCATCGGCAGCACGGTCTGCGCTTCCGGATCGCCGAAACGGCAGTTGTATTCAATAACGCGAACCCCATCTTTTGTGAGCATCAAGCCGAAATAGATGCAGCCCTTAAACGGCGCACCCTCCTTGATGAGCCCGTTGATTGTAGGAAGCATGATTTTTTCATACACTTCACGCTCCACCGCTTCCGTGTAAAAAGGGTTCGGAGCTATTACACCCATACCGCCCGTGTTAAGCCCCGTATCTCCATCGCCCGCTTTTTTGTGATCCATAGAGGAAAGCATCGGTCTGATTCCGACTCCGTCGCAAAATGCCAAAACCGTAATTTCAGGACCCTCAAGGAATTCCTCTATAACGACTTTATCCCCGCTCGCACCGAAAACCTTTTCTTTCATCATGGAGCGGAGCGCGGCTTCCGCCATGCCTTCATCTTCTGCAATTATTACGCCTTTGCCGAGGGCGGGACCGTCAGCCTTTATAACCGTAGGATAGCTGCCTTGCGCTTTGATATAGTTCAGCGCTTCCTCATATGATGTGAATTCCTCATATGCCGCAGTCGGTATTCCGTATTTTTTCATAAATGCTTTTGAATACGATTTGCTGCCCTCTATTTGTGCAGCTTTTTTGCTCGGACCGAACACGGCTATGCCTTTTTCACGCAACAGATCCGCACAACCCATTATCAGCGGATCGTCCGGGGCGACCACCGCAAAATCAATTTCCTTTTCCACGGCGAAATCCACGATTCGTTCGATATCGGTCGCGGGGATAGGCACGCATTCCGCAAAACCTGCAATTCCGCCGTTCCCCGGCAATGCGAATATCTTTTCAACGCTCGGATTCTCGCTTATTCTCTTCACTATAGCATGTTCGCGACCGCCGCCGCCCACAACTAAAATCTTCATCAGCTCCTCCTAAATATAACAGATAATATCAATTTCTCTAAAACTGATATCAATGATGGAACAATCTGCTTCCCGTAAATGCCATCAATATCTCACGCTCATCGCAAGCATCAATTACTTCCCGGTCGCGCACGGAGCCGCCGGGCTGGGCGATAAATTCCACACCGCTTCGCGCCGCCCTTTCTATATTATCGCTAAAAGGGAAGAACGCATCGCTTCCGAGTGAAACTCCCTTAATCCCTTTCAAAAATTCCTTTTTTTCAATTTCCGTCAGTTCATCGGGACGTTCCGAAAACACCGTCTGCCAAATCCCGTCCGCTAAAATATCATGCGCATGATTACTTATATAAATATCAATCGCATTGTCGATATTCGCACGGGCTATATCCTGCCTGAATTTCAAATTCAGAACTTTTTCATGCCCTCTAAAATGCCAAATATCCGCTTTATCCCCCGCCAGTCGTGTACAGTGTATTCTCGATTGCTGCCCCGCGCCGACTCCTATCGCCTGCCCGTTTTTTGCATAGCAAACGGAATTTGACTGTGTGTATTTCAGCGTTATCAGTGCGATAATCAAGTCGCGCTTTGCGCTTTCCGACAATTCCTTTTTTAGTGTAACTATGTTTTTCAACATTTCCGCATCAATTTTCAAATTGTTCCGCTCCTGTTCAAAGGTAATGCCGAAAACCTCTTTCGTTTCCGTTGCGGGGGCTTCGTAGCTCGGATCCATTTTTATAATCGTGTAGGCCCCCTTGCGCTTGGCTTTTAGAATTTCCAGGGCTTTCGGTTCATAATCGGGTGCTATTACACCGTCTGAAACTTCGGGCTTTATGAGCATAGCCGTTTCATAATCACAGATATCCGAAAGTGCGATAAAATCGCCGAATGATGACATTCGATCCGCCCCTCTCGCCCTTGCATATGCACATGCGAGCGGTGAAAGTTCCCCCGGTTTTTCTGCGGATTTATCCGCAGTGCCGCCCGAATTTTCGAGAATCCTGTATATCATTTTTTCTTCTTCCGTAAGCGGAAGCCCGACTGCCGCTCCTGCGGGACTTACATGCTTAAACGATGTCGCGGAGGGCAGACCCGTTGCCGATTTCAGCTCACGCACAAGTTGCCAGCCGTTCAACGCATCCAACAAATTTATATAACCCGCACGACCGTTCAGCACCTCTATCGGCAAATCTCCCTGCACATACACTCGCGCGCGTCCCTGATTGGGATTGCAGCCATATTTCAACTTCATTTCAGTCATCACATCAATCCTCCGTTTTATTTATGATTTCGCTTGATGTTTCCCCGCTTTCCAAATTTATATATCTGACAAATAGGGAAATCAAATTTTCGCCATCAAGTGCATCATAAAGCTTAGAGGCGAAATCTTCCACCGAATCTCCGCCGATGTTGATCTTCACCGGCTCTCCCTCAAACGGCAACAACACCCCGTCCTTAACGCCGCTATATGTATGTATCAAATGTGCCTGCCCGGGAGCCGCCTCGTATTCGTAAAAAAATCTGTCGCAATCGTCGCTCTCATTCGAATGCTTTTTCAGTATGCTGAGCCTATATGCAAAACCCTTGTTTTTTCGATTCTCGCTTTCCGCCCGATCATTTGCCGAAGAGAGTGAGGGCATATTCAGGATACCGCTTATTCTCGGAGTGAAGTTCGGCGCATCCGGTTCGTATGTCCGCGTGCCGAGAGCGGTTTCAAAACTTCCGCCCGCGTTCAAATGTTCTACTATGGTATCCGTTTGATC
>CAUUCX010000048.1:0-7727 GCA_963543615.1 uncultured Eubacteriales bacterium
TTGCTCAGATTTGAAAATTACGATTTTTGGAATAAGGTTAAAACCAAGTTCCTATAGCAGTTTTCAGCGCACTCCACCCGGTACGATTGGTGAGAAATGGCAAAATTCGAATATGAACTTACTGCTGAAGATGAGGGAAAAGAAATCAAAAAACTTATCAAAGAAAATTTCGTTCTATCCTCCAGATTGAAATCAAAATTAAAAAACGGCGGCTGCATAAAGCTGAACGGAATCCCTGCGGCGGGGTATATGAAACCCGAGCGGGGCGATTTATTGACTGTGGAATTTCCGGAAGAAATATCAAGCTTCGAGCCTGAAGATATCCCTATAGAGATTATCTATGAAGATGATGATTTGCTCGCGGTAAATAAACAGCCCGGAATAGTCGTTCACCCGACAAAAGGGCAGCCGGCGCATACTCTCGTAAACGGTCTCATGAAATACATCTCTGACACAAGGCAGCGATTCAAGATACGACTTGTCAACCGACTCGATATGTATACATCGGGGCTTGTAATCGTTGCAAAAAACGCATTTTCTCAAGAAGAAATTTCAAAACAGATGAAAGCGAATCGCACGAAAAAGGAATATTTGTGCGTTGTCCACGGTGATTTTGCTTCCGATAACGGTGAGATAAATTTACCGATAGGGCGACCTTCTTCGAACGAGGTGGCGCGAGCGGTGATGGAAAGCGGCAAGCCGTCCGTTACCCGCTACGAAGTAATCTCCCGTTTTTCCTACGGAAAACGCAAATTTTCATTATTGAGAATTCGCCTGTTAACAGGGCGCACGCATCAGATACGCGTGCATATGTCGCATATAGGGCATCCTGTTGTCGGTGACGATTTGTACGGTGGAGAATTTCCTCTCCTTATCGACAGGCAGGCACTGCATTCCGAGTATTTTTTTCTGTTTCATCCGATCACGGGTGCTCCCGTTGAACTTCACGCTCCGCTGCCGGCGGATATTGCACACCTTATATCCAAGCTGACGCAATAAGCAGGATTTTGTGTTGACAGGCGGGTGTTTTTTTGCTATTTTAATATGTGTCAAGCGAGATGGCTTGTCAGCAACGCTATTGTTCCGTAACGGGTGATGTGATGGATGAGATGCTGAAACTCAGTTTGTTGTTTGATTTTTACGGTTCAATGCTTACCGCTAAACAGCAGCTGATTATGGAGCTTTTTCACGAGGAGGACTATTCGCTTGCGGAAATAGCGGAAAAGCTTGATATTTCAAGGCAAGCCGTATATGATGCCTTCAAAAAAGCGAAATCGAGTCTGCTTCATTATGAGCAGAAATTGAGATTGATGGAAAAGTTTGTGGAAAACGGCAAGGTCGCAAACGCGATTGACGAATTGATCGACGAGGTCGTTGCAGACATAGAATTTTCAAATATCTCACGTGTAACGGGTGATGCGCTCGTTGCGAAGCTTGGAACGGTTCGGGATTTGACGGAAAAGATAAGATATAATCAATAGTTTTTAATTGAGGAGAACAAGGTGGCTTTTGAGGGTTTATCCGAAAAACTGCAAAATACTTTCAAGAAGCTCACAGGTAAGGGGATCTTGAGCGAAAAAGATATAGATGAGGCTATGCGTGAGGTGCGCATGGCTCTTTTGGAAGCCGATGTTAATTACAAGGTCGTGAAGGATTTTGTTTCCGAGGTGAAATCGAAATCAATGGGTGCCGATGTGCTGGAAAGTCTTACGCCGGGACAGCAGGTTATAAAGATTGTAAAGGATCAGCTTGTCGATATGATGGGCGGCGTAAACAGTAAACTCACATACTCCCCGAAAGGCTTTACAGTATATATGATGGTCGGATTGCAGGGAACGGGGAAGACTACTACTTGCGGCAAGCTGGCGGCGCATCTTTTGAAAAACGGCAAAAAACCTATGCTCTGCGCATGTGATGTATATAGACCCGCCGCGATAGATCAGTTGGAAACTGTGGGAAATCAGGTGGGTGCGCCGGTATATTCAAGGCGCGATACAAAGAACCCCGTAGAAATCGTATTGGCGGCGGCAAAGGAAGCGCAAATCAAGGGATATAATGTATTGATTGTGGATACCGCGGGCAGACTTCAAATTGATGAGGATTTGATGCAGGAGCTCATAAATATAAAGAAAGAGGTAAGACCGCATGAGATTCTTTTAGTGGTGGATGCCATGACGGGTCAGGATGCGGTCAATGTGGCGGAAGGTTTTGATTCGGCGCTCGGAATTGACGGTATCATTATGACCAAGCTCGATGGTGACACCCGCGGCGGTGCGGCGCTTTCAACTAAAAAAGTGACCGGAAAGCCGATCAAATTTGTCGGCGTAGGTGAAAAAGCCGATGCCCTTGAAGCATTTCACCCTGAAAGAATGGCGAGCAGAATTCTCGGAATGGGCGATATGCTTTCATTGATCGAAAAAGCCGAAGAGACTATGGACGAGAGAAAAGCCATAGAACTTGAGGAGCGGATTAAGAAGAATGCATTTACGCTGGAGGATTTTCTGGAGCAGATGGGACAGATTAAGCGCATGGGCGGAATCTCCAAAATTTTAGATATGCTCCCCGGCATGGGAATGAAAACACAAGATGTCGATTTGGAACAGGGTGAGCGCGAGTTGCGCGAGATGGAAGCGATTATCCTGTCTATGACCGGGGAGGAGCGAAACAATCCGTCCGTTCTCAATGCGAGCCGGAGAAAGCGTATTTCCATGGGATCGGGGCAGCCCGTCAGCAAGATCAATAATTTGGTGAAGCGTTATGATGAGACGAAGAAGATGATGAAGCAGTTTACCGGCGGTAAGGCGGGGCGCAATAAGATGAACAATCTTTTCAAAGGACTGCATTAAATTTTAGGATATCATGCTTGCTCCGAATTGGGATGACGGTGGGAGCAGATGAGTTCAAATAAGTTTACAAAATCGGTATTCAATTTAGATAATTTTTATTAAAAGGAGAAAAAAGATGGTAAAAATCAGATTAAAGAGAATGGGTGCTCATAAAAAACCGGTCTACAGAATAGTTGTAGCTGATTCGAGATCACCCCGTGACGGTAAATTTATCGAGGAGATAGGATTTTACAATCCGCTCAAGGATCCTACGGAAATTACCGTAAAGGCGGAGCGTGCAGCTAAATGGCTTAAAGACGGAGCACAGCCGACCGAAACTGTAAGGGCTCTTTTGAAGAAGTCCGGAGTTTTGGATAAGAACGGCAAGCTCGTCGAAGCGACTGAGGCAGAGGTTGCGCCTGCAGATGCTGTAGATGCTACAGATGTTGCGGATGCTGTAGATGCTGCGGATGCTGTAGATGCTACGGATGTTGCGGATGCTGCGGATGCTGCGGATGTGCCTGAATCTGAAGATGCGGAATCGGCAGACGTTTAATTTTGTCGATCTGTTTATTTAGCTTTGCATAAATTGAGAATTGGAGGAAGATTGTATGGTGGAGCTTGTGGAAGCAATCGCAAGAGCACTTGTTGATAATCCCGACGAAGTATCCGTTTCCGAAACGCAGGACGGCACTTCAAAGGTGGTTGAGCTGCGGGTTGCGTCAGGTGACATGGGAAAGGTTATAGGCAGTCACGGGCGTATTGCTAAAGCAATACGTGTGGTGGTTAAGGCTGCCGCGTCAAGGAATGACGAACGGGTAATGGTGGAAATTGTCTAAATTTGCAGGGTATGGGGCGGTGAAAACTGCCCCTGATTTCTCTATATGACCGGGAGGTTTTAATGTCAGGCACAATGGTGAATATCGGTAAAATTGTCGGTGCGGCAGGTCTAAAGGGCGAAGTGAAAATATTCAGCTATTCGGGGCAGCTGCAGCGATACAATGAAGTAAAATCTCTTTATCTCGGCAAAAAAGAAGAAGTTTTTGAAATAGAAAATGTTCGTTTTATGAAAAACACACCGATTGTAAAGTTCTTCGCGGTGAACGACAGAAATGCTGCGGAGAAACTGCGCGGCTTTGAGGTATATATTGACGAAGACGATTTGAGTGAATTGCCGGAGGGGGAATTCTATGTCAGGGATTTGCTCGGAATGAGCGTGGTGAATTGCGATGGAACGCGCATAGGTGAGTTGATTCGAGTGATACAAGATACGCCGCAAGATGTATATGAGGTGAGGATTGAAAACGGGAAATCCATATTTATTCCCTTTGTCGAAGCTTTTGTAAAGGATATTGATTTGGATTCGCGTAAAATCCGAGTTGAACTTATAGACGGAATGATGGAAAATCAGGCATGAGCGTTTTCTGTTCGGCAGGTGCTTTCAGCGGGTGGTAGTATATGAAGATAGATATTTTGACTATATTTCCGGAATTTTGTTTGCCTTATGCGAAGGGCTCGCTGATCGGCAAGGCTGTGGAAAACGGTATTTTGGACATCAGAGTGCATGATATCAGGGCTAATACGCAGGACAGGCACAACAGAACGGATGATACGCCGTTTGGCGGCGGGGCGGGAATGATTATGACTCCGCAGCCGATTTTCGATACAATTAAAAATATTGACAGTGAAAATCCGCGATATATATATATGTCGCCGCGAGGGAAAAAATTGACGGGTGATTTCGCTGTCGAACTTTCAAAGGAGAATGAAATAGTGATACTCTGCGGAAGATACGAAGGCGTTGACGGGAGGGTTTTGGAACATTTTGACTTTGAAGAGGTTTCAATAGGTGATTATGTTTTGACGGGTGGTGAGCTGCCCGCATTGGTTCTCTTGGATGCAGCGGTGCGATTTATGCCGGGCGTGGTCGGAAATGAAGATTCCATTCAAAATGAGTCGATTTACAGCGGCTTGTTGGAACATTCCCAGTATACGAAACCGCGAACTTATGAAGGGCTTGATGTTCCGGCGGTATTGTTTGGCGGCGATCACGGTAAAATCAATCTTTGGAAATTCGAGGAATCTCTCAGGATCACAAAGAAAAATCGACCTGATTTGTTTGAAAAATATTTGTTGCATCATGTTGATTTGACATCGTTATCTAAAAAGGAATTAGCGGTTTTGCAGAGGGTTAAGCAGGAAGAATATGAATAAATACACGAATGATGTGGCGAAAAAAAAGACTGCTCGCGCCAAAAGCGGGAATAAGCTCATATATATTTTTTTAGCAGCACTTATCATCCTCTATTTTATAATTTATATAGTTCCCGGCCTTACAGGGGCGCTGAAAAAAACAGAGGTTTTGGAGTACGGTAATATGCAGGTGACCGATGATGTTACTGCATATTTTGTGCGAGATGAAACCGTTTTTGCATCCAAGAAAGCGGGGAATGTAAATTATTTGATTGAAGATGACGGGCTTGTAAAAAAAGGCACGCGGATATTGCTTGTGGACGGTGCCGCTCCCGGGGACGATTACACCGATCCGGCGAAAGGGATCAGTTCAAAATTAGGCAAACATTTACAGCCGCTTGATGCAATGATTTCCCCCGTAGGCGGCATTGTTTCATATTATGTTGATGGGAACGAGGGAGCGCTCACACCTACAAATATGGAAAAGATCTCGTTCAAAAAAGTAAACAAAATGACAGGGGAGCCGCACAATTTGGTTAGAACACAAACGGCGAAAAATATGGCGCTGTATAAAATCTGCAATCATCATGAATGGTATATTTTGATGTGGGTGAAAGAGGGCAGCATCGTGAATTACTCAAACAATAAGCAGGTTACGGTAAAGCTGCCTAACGGAGAAGTCAAAGCATATGTGAAAAACATTTTAGATGATGGCGATAAATGGCGGGTTATTTTGCGCTGCAATCGCGATTATAAAGAGCTGGGCAAATCTCGGGCGGTCAAAGCATCTGTCGTTACTGCGGATTACAGCGGACTTTTTGTAGATAATCAATGTCTTACTACAGATGAAAAGAAGCGAGTCGGGGTGTATGTGCGCGGCAAGGATGGCAGTTTCGGCTTTAAGCCGGTAAAGTCGCTGGCGAGCGACGGAAAACAGACTATGGTCGCCATGTCGTATTATTATGATGAAAACGGCAAGCGCGTGGATACCGTGGACATATACGATGAGGTTTTGAAAAATCCACCGAAACCTAAAGCAAAGAAATAGAGGGTTGGTATTGAAATGGTTGACATAAAAGCGAATATTGAATCTGTGCGCGAACAAGTGCGGGATATTGCGAAACGATGCGGGCGCAATCCCGATGATATCCTGCTCTGTGCCGTTACCAAGACGCGCACGGTCGATGAAATAAACAATGCGATTGATGCGGGGATAACGGATATCGGCGAAAATAAAGTGCAGGAGATCGTAGATAAATTTGACGGCGTAAGAGCTGATGTGCGTTGGCATTTGATTGGACATTTGCAGCGAAATAAGGTAAAATACATCGTAGACAAGGTGTACATGATTCATTCGGTCGATTCAGCCAAATTGGCGGAAGAAATCGACAAGAGAGCTGCACAACACGACATAAAGATGAATATATTGATTCAGGTGAATTCAGCCGGAGAGGAAAGTAAATTCGGGATTGCTGTTGATGAGGTGAAGCCGCTTATCGATTATATCGCTGAAAATTGCCGGAATCTCGTCGTTAAAGGGCTTATGTGCATAGCGCCGATTACGGATGATTTGAGTGAAGCCGCCGAGTATTTCGGTATAGTTAAAAAAATATATGACAGTTATATCTCTGATGAGAGGTTGGGCGTGGATTTTGAGTATCTTTCGATGGGTATGTCAGGCGATTACGAGGCTGCAATATCCGAGGGTTCAAATATGATCCGGATTGGAACAGCCATCTTCGGGGAAAGGGAGTATGTATAGGAGGGCGATATGGCACTTTTTGGTAAGTTTAAGGATTTGGTAGGTCTGGAAGAATACGATGAATATGATGAAATAACCGAAGAAGAAATCGCTGAAACCATGGAGTCTTTGGATAAACCTGCGGCGGAAAAGCCGTCCGGCTTCTTGGGGAGAATGCAGAAAAACGATGGAGATGCGGCAAGGGCTCCTATGCAAGCTCGCGTGGGAACAAGCGCTAATCCATATAAACTTGTGGTCATTGAACCTGCCGCTTTTGAGGAGTGTACGAAATTGGTGGACGATCTCAAAAGCAGAAAGCCTATAATTGTAAATCTTGAAAAAATGGATCCCGATGCGGCAAGGAAGCTGTTTGACTTCCTTAGCGGGGCTACTTACGCATTGAACGGGAATATGCAAAAAGTCGCTGATAAAATTTTTGTATTTGCACCGGAGAGTGTGGATATTTCAGCCAATATCAATCAGGATGCGATCGATTTCGGTTCAGCTTCTAAAAGCTATTGGAAATAGCATGTGAGGTTATATTTATGATTACACCTGCAGATATACAAAAAAAAGATTTCTCGGTAGGAATTCGAGGATATGACAAAGAAGAAGTCGATGAGTTTTTGGATCTTTTGACTTTGGATCTGACCGCATTGCTTGCGGAAAACGCCTCGCTTGTTCAGCAGATAGAGAGGCTCGGTGAGGATATTGAGAAATATAGAAGTTCCGAGAATTCCGTCGTAGAAACCCTTGAAGCGGCTAAATCGCTGATGGGGGATATATCGGGCAGCGCGGAGAAGAAAGCGGAGCTTTTGATTAAAAATGCGGAATTGGATGCGGAGCTGATTAAGCGGGAAGCAAGGGATTCCGCCGAGCGTTTGCTTGAAGAAACGGAAGAGCTGAACGAGCGGTTGAATTTATTCAGAACTAAATATCGAAATCTTTTGGAGGTTGAGCTTGAGCGA
>CAUUCX010000049.1:0-7693 GCA_963543615.1 uncultured Eubacteriales bacterium
GGGAGATACAGAAGATTTTAGGCGAAGAGCGCACACGCGCGAGGATTAATCGGTCAAAAAAAGTGTTGGACAAATGAGAGGGATGATTGTATAATGGTGTCCAGTGAGTTTCACCGGCTGTTATTCCTACCGTTTATATGAAATTCGTATCGTGTCGCCATGGTCAAGTGGTCAAGACGTAGCCCTCTCACGGCTGAGTCGGGGGTTCGATCCCCCCTGGCGATACCAGTAAACCGTCGACAAATCGGCGGTTATTTTTTATTAAATCTTAAGAACCGGGGTGTAATGATGATTAAATACGTAAGCACAAGAGGCAGTGAAAAAGTTTTGAACGGAGCACAGGCAATAATCGCGGGGATTGCCGATGACAGGGGATTATATCTTCCTACATCGATCCCAACTATAACCGCATCGCTTGAAGATATTGCGGATATGGATTATCAGCAGATTGCAAAGATCGTATTGTCCGCGTTTTTGACGGATTATACTGAAGATGAAATCAATTCCTGCGTTGAAAAAGCTTATGATGAAAAATTCGATAATCCTGAAATAGTGCCCATTGTTAAAAAAGACGGTGTGCATTTTCTTGAGCTGTATCATGGCAGCACTTCGGCATTTAAGGATATGGCGCTTTCGATACTGCCGCATCTTTTGACTACAGCCATGAAAAAAGAAGGTGAGGATAAAAAGATTTGCATACTGACTGCGACTTCCGGTGACACGGGTAAGGCTGCGCTTGCGGGATTCGCCGATGTTGAAAACACCGAGATAATAGTGTTTTTCCCGAATAACGGCGTGAGCGCGGTTCAGGAAAAACAGATGACGACACAAGAGGGGAGCAATGTGCATGTCTATGCTATCGAGGGCAATTTCGATGATGCACAAAGCGGTGTTAAGGAGATCTTTGCAAATGATGATTTTGCAGTTGAATTGGAGCGAAAAGGTTACAGGTTCTCTTCCGCGAACTCGATAAATATCGGGAGATTGCTTCCGCAGATCGCCTATTATGTCTACGGTTATGCGAGGCTTGTAGCGAATGGAGAAATTAAGGCGGGCGATGAAGTTAATGTGGCGGTTCCTACCGGAAATTTCGGAAATATTTTGGCGGCGTATTTTGCGAAGCTGATAGGAATTCCATTTGCGAAATTCATATGCGCATCGAATCAAAACAGGGTATTGACCGATTTCTTTGAATGGGGAGTATATGATAAGAACAGAATGTTCTATCTGACAAATTCACCGTCAATGGACATCTTGATTTCCAGCAATTTGGAGCGACTGCTATACCTGCTTGCAAGAGGGAATGCAGAGGAAGTTCGCTATTTGATGAACAGTTTAGAGGAAAGCGGATGCTACGATATAAGCGATGAAATGCGCGACAGACTGTGCGATTTCTATGGAGGTTCCTGTGATACCGAGGAAACCGAGGCGGCGATTAGGAAGATGTATGAAGAAAACGGCTATCTGATAGATACTCACACAGCGGTAGCATACAAAGTTTATTGTGATTACCGGGAAAAGACAGGCGATTCAAAGCCGGTTTTGCTCGCATCTACCGCCAGTGCATATAAATTTGCGGAGAGTGTCGGAAAAGCGATCGGGATAGACGAGGAACTTAACGGATTTGATTTTATTAAAAAAATCAATGAAATGACGGGACTTGCCGTTCCCAAGGGCTTAAAAGATCTGGACAGGAAAAAGGTTCTGCATGATGAAATTATCCAAAAAACGCAGATGATCGATGCGGTTCGAAATTCCCTCATCTAATCCCGCCCTCGACACTTTTCCAATAATTCTCTATGAGGAAAGTGTCTTTTATTGATAATATAGACTTTAATTAGGCAGGGTGTTACAATGAGTGTAGTATATGCGATATGCGCGAAAGTAATAAGGTAATAAGGAGAGGGGAACAGTTTCTTTACATTTGAGCGAATAAGAATAAAGATTGATAACACCCGGAAATGTAGTAAGGAGTGTTTTCATATGGATATTGTTAATCGCAGTGTCAGAAAAACAAGATCTGTAATTCAAAATACTTTCTTGGCTTTGGTGTGTGAGAAGCCGTATTACAAAATTACGGTCAGCGAGATAGCGGAAAGAGCGGATATAAACAGATCAACTTTTTATCTGCATTATAATGATGTATATGATTTGCTGAACTGCATAAAGAATTCAATCTTGGGAAGTGTTAATGATGCCGTTAATAATATAAAAAGAGAGGGCTATGTTTTAGGTGAGCATCCGCAACATGTCGCTGTTTTTGAAGTGTTGAATGAAAACAGGAAAGCCTGTGAATGCCTATTGAGTGACAATGGAGATATCGGTTTTTTGAGGGAGCTTGAAGAGTGCATTACAGAGGCGTTATGTTGTGGTTGGAGCCGGTACGGGGAATGCAAAACGGATCCTAAAATAAGGATGTACGCTACATACATTGCATTCGGCATAATAGGTATATTCTCAAGTCAAATTTATCAGGGAAAAGATCAATCTCCTGAAGATATGGGGTATTTTGCCGGGGAAGTCACCAGCTGGATAGATGAAAGCTTTGTGCGACACAAAGAGGAGTGATCCGCATACAAATAGTGTATGTTGGCGGAACGTAATAATAGGGTTGAATTAAAAATGAGAACGCATCAAAGATGCAGATTGGAAAGGGTGCTATAGTTTCACTAAAACCGTAGCACCCTCCGTTTTTATTTGCATTTAATAAATAATGGTACACAATATTGTTGCAATTACCACAACTATTACGGGAATAACTACATCCAGCCAGAACACATATTTGTAGCCATTTTTATGATTCAGTCCGAAATATGCCAACATCAAGAAACATCCCGTTGCATGCGGCAATGCATCAAGTGTTATGGATGCATTTGCGATTAGCCTGTGGAGAATTTCCAGATTGCACCCCGATTGTGTGAAGTATTCTCCAAGATATTGCATTGTGAGCTGTTCCCCGGAAGATGCGGATCCGCATATGCCGGCGATTGCCCCGGTCGCTATTACGCCTTTCCAATAGGTGCTTATTTGGAGAGTCATAAGCCACTTAACGATTGAGGCGAATGCAGTTGTTTGGGAGACAACAGTGCCGAAGCCCACCACGGCACCCAGTGTCAAGGCAGGCCCGGCAGCGCCGGTTGCCCCATTCGAAAGCCATTCTCTAAACACTTTCCCTTTATCTCCCTCAATGCATTTGTAATTGACTGTCATGGTTACAAGAATGCCTACACACATAGCAATAATTGCAAGCATGGTCGCATTGATTCCCCTAAAGGTGTAGCTTCCGCCTATAATGATACCGATCACTACGACTAACGGTAAAAAACCGCCGATTATGTGGGGTCTTGTTTCTCTGTTTCCGGCATAAATTTTGCCATCGGAAACCCAGCCTTGAGATTCTCCGCTCTCTACTTTCTGCATCTCGCGTCTGTAAATGTATTCTACCGTAATTACACTCAAAGCCATGCCGCCCAAAGTCATTACAGCTCCTAAAATTGGAGCCGCCATAAGCGAGGTGCCCATAGAAGCGGGAATTACATTCTGTATCTGCGGGCTGCCCGGAGCCGCAAGTACAAATGCCCCTGCGCCGGCGGCGGTGCAGACTATTATCATCGGTCTTGGAATATTTAATTCTTCAAACAGGCTGAAACCTATCGGTGCAATGGCGAACATTATTACAAAAAAACTTACTCCTCCATAGCAAAGTAAAAAACAGAAAATCGTCAAAACCGTCAAAATATGCTTCTTACCAAACCATGCAACGAATTTGTAGGCAATTGTTTCACATGCACCGGTTGTCTGCATCATATTCGCAAAAAGCGTAGATACAAGGAACAGCAGATAGTAATTAGTGAATACCACAGCCATTCCACCTATCCAACTTTCAGAAAATCCGCTCCAAACATTGATTCCATTAAGCAGAAGAACGACTAAAGCTGCTAATAACGAGGTTGGAATCGCATGAAACCCTTTATAGCTCACTATTATGAGCACACCTATTCCGAGAAACAGCCCAATTATACCAAGTACTTCCATTTTGGGTTCCTCCTTGTATACATGTTCAATTATGGCAATAAACTGCTCTTATCTTAACTTGTAGCAAGTAGTATATTCACACGGCTCATCATAGAAAAAATGTTTTGCTCCTATTACTCTCTTGCATTTTAATGAGTGTAAGCCCAAACCGACATTGTAATACGTGGGCATATCTTCCCATTCCGGTTTATAGAATTCAACTGTTCCATTGCAGTAATTTATTTCGGGAATCCTTAAGGAATATGGATAATCATCCGGTTTTTGCCATTTAGGCAGAATGGTCGGATATTCTATGGCGGCTTTAGTAAAATTGGTGGCAGGATTTTCTCCCTTCTCCATTACATCCGGAATGTACTTGTAATGCATCTTCCCTGCGCTTCTGCTTTCGTTTGCTTTGAACGTGTCCAAATCGGGGATTGGTTTTGAAATATCCAGCTCCATTTTCATAAAGCGAAAATCCCAGCTGGAAGCGGTAGCGATATATTTGTTTTCATCATGTTGAACTCTCGGGATATCGCAATATATCTTACTATATCCCATGGTGTCACGCCCTCCCACTATAGGATCCGCATGATTTTCGAACATAACCAATACCAAATCACCATCCAAATCATCCCTTTCCCCTTTGAAATGAACCGGCACATTGACATTGATCAAGTTGTATGTTTTGCCGGCCAGCCAGCCTAAATTAGTGAACTCGCACAAGCACACGGACACATATGGATCGTTTAGAGTATAGCAATCGGGGATCATCGCTTCCAGTATGTCTCGGTCGGTTTCATACGTTACCTGCACGACCTGAACATCGCCCGGCTGAAAATGTGAATTCATATTTTTGGCGGGACGATCGTTTTTCTCCGGTGAGGACTGCATTGAACTCGGTCCAAAAAATACCGGCATTTGATAAGCTTTATCCTTTTGAAACTTAAGTGACATAATAAACCTCCTGGTGCATAATAAAACGGTATCTCTTTATTTGATGTTAGCAATTTTATTTTTCACATTCAATAATCAAAAACCGCCATACTGTAGAGGAATGAACACTTTTCTGTTTTTTGTCTAAAAGTATTAAGCGGGTATGCTCACATTTTCAATCCACACGATAAAATTCTCAAGGGAGCAGCTTTTTGAGCTGCAAGGCAAATTAAAAGGACCTATGGTCGGGAGTTTTGAACTTGAATAGGTGTGGAATTTTCGGTTTTTTTATGTGTAGAAAATGTGTAGATTTTTTACACAAAGAGAAAAAGGCACTGAAAACACACATTTGCAAACCTTTATGAATATTCTGAAAAAGAGACGAATCGTTTTCATTTATCATGCCGATGCTATAATTGTTTTCGTGGCGGAGGGTATCCGTTCCTTGAACATATTTACGGATACCTTTCGGAAATGAAGAAAATAGAGAGGAAGATAGGAAATGAAAGCCAAAGGGATACTTTTTAGAATGGTGACGGCAGTATTTCTGATTTCAATACTGCTTTTTTCGTCAGTTTCGATTTCAATTGCTGCGGATGACGGGGCAGATGGAGTATATGATCAGGCTGCTCAATACGATAGTTATAAAAAAGGCTTGAGCGAATATATCTTAACGGTTTCACCGGGTGTAGGCACGGTAATGGCAGAACAGATGGCTGAAAAATTTATAGCCTCCGGGAAAGCGCATGGCGTTGAGCCGAAATTGCTCATGGCAATTTCAAAGCATGAAAGCCGTTTCAGTTCCGGGGCGACCGCGCGTGACGGAGGCATCGGTCTAATGCAAGTCATGCCGGGAACGGGCAGGCGTTTCGGTGCATCAAGGGAGTCGTTATATGATCCTCAGACCAATATAGATGTCGGCGCATCAGTGCTGGCTGCAAATATGAGGACATTTAACGGAGATTGGAACAAGGCTCTTGCGGCATATGCTTATGGTGAGGGGCGTGTCAAAAAAGGCAGATATACCTTAACTCATGCAAATCGTTTTCAGGGAACTTACTATCAGATAAAGGAGTTCCTTGCGGCGCGCGGATATCCGACCGCTGCATAGCGCCAGGAAGCACTGCGGTATCTCGATTTTATCGGGATTGAAACCATAATAACAGTAGAGGGGTGGCAAATTGTCACCCTTTTGTAATTCACCTTGACTGCCGGGGTGTTAAAAACCCAAAAACCGTGGTATACTGAATAGGCTTCGTTGTTTTTTGCGTTCATTATATATAGAACGAATGCGCTTTATTGTTTTTTCGTGTTCATTACACTGTTAAATGCAATGCTGTGCAAATTTACAAAAAGCAGAGAATAGGGGGAAATTTTATTTTGAACAGACTTGTAAAAAATATTGGAATATACTTGATGATTTTCGTCATAGTGCTGGGGATGGCATGGATATACCAGTCAGGCTCAAAAAATCCGACAGAGCAGACAACATTTTCCGATGTGATGAAGTATCTTGAGCAGGAAAAAATTGAAAATATAAATCTTTCAGACAAAACAATAACTGCAAAATTGCGCGACGGTAAGGAAATCAAAGCATTCCTGCCATCGCAGGTGGATTGGGCATTCATAAGCGCGGAGTATGTGATCCCGCAGATTGAAGAGGGTATCATAAAGGAATATACATCCGATCCGCCTAAAAAAACGCCATGGTATGTATCGATATTGCCGACTGCCATAATGGTGCTCGTTCTTGTATTCTTTTGGCTTATGATATTGAATCAGGGCGGCGGAGGCGGCAAGGTGATGTCGTTCGGGAAGAGCAGGGCTAAAATGCTCAAAGACGGCGAAATGCCGACCACAACTTTCGCGGATGTCGCCGGGCTTTATGAGGAAAAAGAGGAGCTTGAAGAAATCGTTGATTTTCTTAAGAATCCTACGAAATATAAGAATTTAGGTGCGAGGATGCCGAAAGGCATACTGCTTTACGGACCGCCGGGAACGGGTAAAACCTATATTTCAAAGGCAACCGCGGGCGAAGCGAAAGTGCCGTTTTTCAGCATCAGCGGTTCGGATTTTGTGGAAATGTTTGTCGGCGTGGGCGCATCGAGGGTTCGCGATATGTTCGGGGAGGCGAAGAAAAATTCGCCGTGTATTATATTTATAGATGAGATAGATGCCGTAGGACGACGCAGGGGTGCGGGGCTTGGCGGCGGTCACGATGAACGCGAGCAGACATTGAATCAGCTGCTTGTGGAAATGGACGGGTTTTCGGATAATCAGGGGATTATAATCCTTGCGGCTACAAACAGACCGGATATACTCGATCCCGCGCTTTTAAGACCGGGGCGATTTGACAGGCAGATTGTAATCGGTTTGCCGGATATCAGAGGTCGTGAGGAAATTTTCAAGGTGCACGCAAAGAACAAACCTCTTGATGATGAAATAAGACCGGAAGTTGTAGCAAAACGCACACCCGGTTTTTCTCCTGCGGATATTGAAAATATGCTGAATGAAGCAACATTACTTGCAGCGCGCAGAGATGGCACAAGCGTGAAGATGGAAGAAATTGAGGAGGCGATCACCAAGGTTATTGTGGGACCGCAGAAAAAGAGTCGAATTATAACTGATGATGAGAAAAAGCTGACCGCTTATCATGAAGCGGGACATGCTATTATCTCACGTGCGATCCCCGACAGTGATCCTGTGCATCAGGTCACAATCATTCCACGGGGCAGAGCAGGCG
>CAUUCX010000050.1:0-7680 GCA_963543615.1 uncultured Eubacteriales bacterium
GCTAAATAATCATAGTTCGAAAAATGTCACCCCCTGTATGTCGCCAAATAGACTTGATTGTCAAGCGCCATCCATGGGGTGCATTTGTTCTCACTCGATTGAAGCCATATAGCGATTGAAATTGCAAATTTGAGCGGGTGCAGAGTTACCACCCGGATAAACTTGTCTTGGTGGTAGAAATAGGTAAGCTCGCGGTTCGTGCCGACTCCTGAGTGTCGCCGGATCAACTTGATTGTCAAGCGCCACTCATGAGCCGCATGCCCCGCTCGCACATCTAAATCCATGGGGTGCATTTTTCTCACTTCATTGGAACCATATAGCGATTGAAATTGCAAGATTTGAGCGGGGTGCAGAGTTACCACCTGGATAAACTTGTCTTGGTGGTAGAAATAGGTAAGCTCGCGGTTCGTGTCGGCTCCTGAGTGTCGCCGGATCAACTTGATTGTCAAGCGCCACTCATGAGCCGCACTCCTGTTCGCACATCAAAATCTATGGAGTGTATTTTCTGGGGCTCAAAAGTTTTTGGGTGCCTCCAATTCGGGCATCCAAATTCCAAAGACCTTTTTGTATTTTTTTACCATCTCCGTGGTGGAGACTTCTTTTCGGATTATTTTAGATAACTGGAGCAAATAAAGATCGGAGATATCTCGGGATTTATTCATAAAAAAACGAGTAAATATTTAAGAGGGGATTTTCGCAAAAGCACCTCGTTCATTGACTTTGGTGAAGTCCAGATCATAGGATTTGTTTCAGTTGAAAATTTGGGAAAGCTGAAAAGCCGAGATAGGCTATTATCCTTTTTTGGTTTATTCGTTTGTTGTAGAGGCTTGTTTGATTTCCGCTTAAGAAAAGAAATGGGAGGCTTAAAGCCTATGAATTGTTATGGATTTAAGCTTCTGTGAGGCAGTCCAATATGGCAAAGGCGACTAAAGAAGTGACCACCGGGTGTGCACGCAGAACGATGCAGGGATCATGACGACCGGTGATTTTAATATGGTCATTTTCATGCGTCAATAAATTTACGGTATCTTGAGGAATGGCGATAGAGGGGGTCGGCTTAAAAGCTACGCGACTTATCAATGGCATTCCGGTTGATATTCCACCTAAAATCCCACCATGATTATTTGTTGCTGTATAGATTCGGTCGGATTCAATATAATATGGGTCATTGGCTTGTGACCCGAGCAGTTTTGCGAGCTGGAATCCTCGCCCGAATTCTACGCCCTTTGCCCCCGGAATGCCGAAGAGCAGTGGGCTGATTATGCTTTCCAAGCCATCGTACATAGGACCCCCGAGTCCTACGGGAAGATTCAGGGCTACGCATTCAATGCTTCCCCCTATTGAGTCGCCGTTTGCGCTTACTTTCTCAATCAGATTTTTCATCTTTTTTTCCACAGATTTGTCGAACAAAGGGAAGGCAAGCCTGGAATGCAGCAGATCCTCGCGCAAAGGCATTAGCGCATTAATTTTGAGTTCATTTTCAGAGGATTTCATAACAGCCGCACCTTCGCCATTTGAAGGAATAATGGTACGCGAGACGGGGAAAGAAATATCTACAGCGCTGATATCACATATATCGCCAATAGACGATATGTGCGAAAAGACAACGATCCCGCGCTTTTCTAACAGTTGCAATGCAAGTCCCCCAAGGACACATATAGGGGCGGTCATTCGCCCTGAAAAGGGGCCTCCGCCCGAAAGATTGGCATTTCCTTTGTACTTGATGTTTGCCGGATAGTCGGCATGTCCCGGTCGCGGTTTGTGTTGGAATTCGTGGTACTCTTCTATGCGGAAGTCCTTGTTTTTTATAGAGAATGAAAAATCGCTACATTTTAGTTTGTTGCTGTCAAAAATCTCTTCATCGAATATGGGGGAATCTTCTTCACGACGAGGTGAGGTTAGTGGTTTGCCCGGACTTCGCAATGCTGAAAAAGCAGCCAATTTTTCCATATCGAATTCCTCACCCTGAAATGAGATGGGGAAGTTTTCAACATGACAAAGAATGGAGTCCTCATGGGAGCCTCCGGAAATGCGTACTCGTATATTCCTGCCAAAACCCGATTCAAATATAGTGTTCATACTTATTTCCCTTTCTGATTCTGATTTCTAAAAGCCAAATCAATGATTTGAATCAATGCGATCTTTTTGTTACGACCGATCAGTTGCGAATCCCTCACAAAACAGCAGAAGGATAATGGAGATCCTGCAATACCAATGGCTTAATTAAATAGCGATATGGGATCCTCTTTGTACGGAGGTTTCACATGAAACATTGTCAAGAATCAAGAGTATCATTGCCTTTCTGTTCATGATTTTATCGCTCCCCCGATGCTCTCAAAGGCATCGTAGAACCCGGGATAGGATTTGCCTGTAACAAAGGGAGATTCGATGGTAATTGATCCTGCTGTCAATGTCGTGGCGATTGAAAAAGCCATAGCGATTCGATGGTCGCGGTAGCTGAATACTTGCCCGGATGACAGAGGTTTTCGTAAAGTTCCTATCGTTTTCTTATTCATCTCATCACCATAGATGATAAGCCCCTCCGATAGCAAGTCTTCAATATAGTAGTTGCATTTTCCACCCAATTTATCAATACCATCCTTCATCGCAATTAGGCGATTGCTCTCTTTGTCAGCCAATCTTCGCCCGCAATGGAGTAAAAGCCTGAAATTCAAGCCACAGGCGAGTATTGCCAGAGGAGGAAATAAATCAGGATTATCTTTCAGGTCAACTATAAGGGTGTTATCGTCGGGAATGCTGATATTAAGGCATGAAGTCAAATGATTAAAGTGCATTTTGCTTCCTGCCCGTTTCAAGACTTCATTGTAGCAAGCCTGTAAATTCTCTCCGGGATTGTGGCAAAGTTCATAATCAAGGGCATAAAGGACTTCTGTTAAAGGTTTTATGATATGATCGCCCTGCATGGGATCGGCTTTATTCATATCGCCAAAAGCGGGCGAAATATACTCATCGCGCCCCAAACTCATAATGCAACTCAAACAATACCAAAATGCGGCATTGGACATATCTATTTCTATTTCATTTTTTAAGTATGACATAGCGGGGCGCTTATAATTTTGCTTTCCCGGAATTTCAAAAATAGTAGATCCCATATCCTCATTAGAATATGTTTCCGTAATCTCAATTCCAAACAATTTTAGTACTCGTAGAGTCATATCGATATACGGTCTCGAAACAATATCTGTATTTATTAAAATGCGACTATCATCATTTAACAAAGGGAGAGCCATTAGAAGTCCGGATATAAATTGCGATGAATGCTTGCCGCTTACATCAAAATTGCCGGGTGTCAAGCGGCCGCTCATTTGAATGATGCGATTTGTGGGTGTGGGATTGCTTCCGGCAAAATCCTGCCCTTCGTAGCCTGAAAAATCGGCAAAAGTCATCCCATGCCTTTCTAAAGTATAAGTCGCATCGGCGATAGATCTTTCGGCAAGTAAAGCTGATAATTCAAATTCAACAAACATTCCGTTTCTATCTTCTATGAGGGATAAAATTGCTGCACAGATCGGCACAAAAAAACGGAGAGCGGATGCCGAGTCATTGCAGGGAATGCAAAATGTATCAATGAGCGACATTCGCTGAAATGTATTCCAAATCGACAAAACGCAATCAAGCGATGTGATTGTATCTTCAGAGGGTTTGGCGGCATCAAGCAATTCATCAAGGATATCTATGAGGTCGTCTTCAAAATTGTTGTTACCGGCAAAAAACCTCCCATTTTTTCTGTCATACAGATCGCATAATGCTGTCAATAAATGAGCAATTATGAATCGGTGCAGTTGTGACTTTGAAACAGGAAGATTTGCCACACGAAATTGACGAAACCTAACCGCTGCGCCTTTCCTTTCAGGAGATATAAAGGGGCTTCCCGTAGTCGAGGAATCGCTCAAAAGTTTCAAGAATGTCATATCATCGAATTTCAGGGTGGCATTCATATTGGTACTCCTAAAGATAAACAGCTACAAGTAAAGAAAATCCGCTTCACCATAACTGATACAAAGTCATCAAATCATCTGAATTTCTCTATCACGAAATCGATTTCTTTCATCAATGAGTTGAACTGTTCCGGGGTTAAGGACTGCTCTCCGTCGCATAATGCATCCGAGGGGGAATCGTGAACCTCGATCAATAGGCCGTCGGCACCGGAAATTGCGGCGGATAAGGCAATGGGGCGTACCAGGCTTGCATCGCCGCTTGCGTGACTCGGGTCTATGAAAATCGGCAAATCGCAACGCTCTTTCACTAAAGAAATCACGGAAATATCAAGGGAAGTATTCAAAAGCGGCTCAAAGGTGCGCGAACCTCGCTCACATAAAATAACATTGGGATTTCCACCGGATATTATATATTCTGCACTAAAAAGCCACTCTTCAATCGTTGCGCCGATACCGCGTTTCAGCAAAACAGGTTTGGCAGATTTGCCGAGTGCTTTCAATAACTCATAATTCTGCATATTCCTCGCACCGACCTGTAATATCGAAACGTCACGCATCAAGTCGAGTTGCGACTTGTCCGTTATTTCCGAAACTGTCGGCAATCCGACTTTGTGCCCCGCGTCCAACAAAAAAGGAAGTCCTTCTTCGCCGAGTCCCTGAAACGAAAACGGAGATGTGCGAGGCTTGAAAATTCCGCCCCGTAAAGCGATTGCGCCGGAAGCTTTAACGGCTTCAGCGATGCGTGTCATTTGTTCTGCAGATTCAACGGAGCAAGGTCCGGCGATAACGGAAAACTTATTCTTAATTATAAGTTCAAATGTATTAAAAAGAGTCTGTTTTTTTAAATTATTAAAATCCATGATTGTGGAACCTCTAAAAACATCATCAGTTCAGTTTATATCAATCATTATATGCCGTTGATGAGAAATAGTAAATAAACAAGACGGATTTGTTACCATTGAATTAAATTATTGTAAATCTCTTGACCCGACAAGCCAAAAGCAATAAACTGTGCATAGAAAACAGGGGTTTTAAAGGCGGATACGTCAAAAGCTTGAAAGGGGATATGTCAAAAGGAGGATGGAATGAATTTTTTGAGAAGAGATATGGATGTCAAAACAAACAGGCGTTTAAGCGGAAAAACGGACGGAGCGATATGTGTGGCTAAAATCAGGGGATGTGCATCAAGTTGTATCGCACTGCTTGTGGTTTTCGCATTTGTGGCAACGAGCGGAGCAGCAACCGCTCATGCGGATGTCGCCGCAAAAGCATTGGCCCCCGTGCCAAAACCGATAAATTTGAGCATAGAGGGAGCAT
Source organism: uncultured Eubacteriales bacterium (assembly GCA_963543615.1). Lineage (GTDB taxonomy): Bacteria > Bacillota > Clostridia > Peptostreptococcales > Anaerovoracaceae > CAUUCX01. Next base: position 5,277 of record CAUUCX010000050.1, read on the forward strand.
ATGCGGCATTTGATAAAAGCCCCGGCGGTGTTTTGTCGGCAATGGAAGAAAAAAAAGATTATGCAAATTACAGCTCCGCATTGCGGGATTACTCAAGACTCATAAAAACAGGCGGTCGCGACACATATGAAGCCGACAAACTCCGGCTTTCGCGCGATTATCTCTATGACATGATCGATCGCAATAAAAAGGCGCGTGAAACAAACAACAAAATGCAGACGTATGAAATGTACTTTTCATACAAACAGGCGAAAAAAGATATCATAGCCGCAGAAAAAAGCTTGGCAATTGCGGAAAAGCAAGCGAGAATAGAACAGCTGAAATACAACGCAGGGCTGATATCCAAGGTAGAATTGCTTAAGGCGCAGACGAGCTTGAGTTCATCGAAAAAACAGCTTGATTCGACAAAAACGAATATGGATGCGATGAAAAGAAAATTCAATCTCTATATGGGATTTGATCCTGCGCAGGAAGTGAGGCTTACAACCGAAATCACTATACGGTCGCTGCCGTCAAAAAAACCTGCGGAAATTATCGCAGAAGCGCAAAAGAACGGGATAGCCATGGTCGGTGCGGGATATCAGTTAGAACAGGCGAAAGTTGCTTTCTCGGAGGTGGGCGATTATCCTCATGATTCCGCAGCATATATAAATGCAAAGAACAGCTTGGAGATTGCGGAAAACAATATGCGCAACAAGCCGACGGCGATAGAGATGGATGTACAAGACAAATACAATGAAATGATGCGATCCTATGAAGCGATTGCAGAGAAAAAAGAAGCACTTGTACGCGCCCGCGATGCTTTGCGAATAGCTCAAGCGGCATTCAAGGCGGGAATGAATGTAAAGACAGATGTGCAGGGCGCTGAACTTGCGGTCTTTACAGGAGAAGCGGAAATCACAAAGGCAATAGTGGAATACAATGCTGCCGCCATCAAGTATGAGATGGCGGGAATCATTGACACGAAGAATTGAATTTGTCTGCACTGTATCTCAAAATTTTTATTTTACAAATGATATAAAATGGAGGATTGTGGGAGCACAAAACCACCCAAATCCTGACAAATACGAAAACATCGTGTAATTACGATTTGATAATATGAGTCGAAATCGGAGGTAAGACTTAAAGAAATGGACAAAAGAGGAAAAAGAAGAGTTGAAAAAAATGTCCGTGAGCCGAAGAAAAAATCAACGCTGCGCTTCTTTATAAAGGCATTTTTGATTTGTTTGGCGGTAATCTTAATAGGGAATTATGGCATAGAGAAGATTGGTGCTTGGCATCCGTTTATGAAAGAAACAAAGCATAAAAAGAAGCATATGACCGAACAAATAGGAGAGTTTTTGCCGGGTAATGAGGAGTATTACAGACAGTTCAAGCATGCGGACAGAGTGAATGTACTGATGATAGGTGTAAATAAGGGAATGAGTGACACGCTCATGCTAATCAGCTTTGATCGCAAGAGTAAACAGATGGATATGATTTCCGTGCCACGGGACACATATTTTGAAAGACCGGGTTACGATGGTCTTGCGGAGCGAAAAATAAATGCCGCATATCGCAATGATCCGATGAATGCAGCGAAGGCGGTCTCAAAAGTTCTCAATGATATCCCGATAAACTATTATGCGGTGGTTGATTACAACGGGGTAAAAAAGGTGGTTGATGCAATGGGTGGAGTCCCGATCACACTTGATCGCAATATGGATTATGAGGATCCTTACGACAAACCTCCGCTGAAAATACATTTGAAAGCGGGGGAACAGGTGCTGAACGGGGAACAGGCTATGCAGTTCCTGCGTTACCGAAAAGGATATGGCGATGCCGATATCGGGCGGATTAAGGCACATCATCAATTTATGAAGAATGCAATGAAGCAGGCTTTGGGACTTGATTTCCCAAAAGTCGCAAAAGTTGCGCTCAAAGAACTTGATTCAGATATTGATTTGAAAACGGGCATGTCGCTTGCGACCAAGGCGGCGCGCATGGATAAAGATGCGCTCAACACCTATACAATCCCGTTCACTCCACAGACGGAAGCCCCATATTATGTATATCCCAAAGAAGAAGAAATCAAAGAATTGATAGATTCCATTTATCGTTCAAATGAGCCGAAAGAAGATGAAACGGCAGAGGAATAATCCTCGCCGCCGGATTGCAAAAAGCAGACTTCTTTTTTTGAAAAATATCCATAAATTTGTGATGGTGTAGCGTGCCCATCCGGGGCAATTTTATATAAAAATACCGAGTATGTAACCGGAAAATAGCCACAAGTCGGCCAAGTTTGAGCCATTATTTAGAATAAAGTAACTAAAAAATGCACAAATGCTGATATTTGTGGTATAATGACCGCGTAAACAACTGCTTGCGGTCATTATACAATTGAGTGCCCTGCGATTATTTTGCT
>CAUUCX010000051.1:0-7670 GCA_963543615.1 uncultured Eubacteriales bacterium
CTCTGAACATTCTCTGCAAGAAAAATCCGGATGTGGATGTGAAAATTATAACTGCTCTTTTCGGCATTACTTCAATGCGAATTTTCAGAGCGGCAATTATTCTGCAAAACTCAAGAGATATGCAAAACTAACGAAAACAAACTGTGGCAGTGAAATCCGATGCGGGATTTTGGAAAAAATCAAGCCGCGGCGACATTTTTTTTGTAAATTTTATCTTCAACGATATGCACATGATATTTAAGGTTATTTTTAACCGATAGTATGTTATAATAATCACGATATACGCTATTGTTTCAAGATTACTGTTAGTTTTAGAGGCATAGGAGGAAAATGATATGGCAAATATTACACCGGAAGCATTTGTGCTGGGATTGTCGGCATTAGGCGCAGGTATCGCAATGATAGCGCCTATCGGAATCGGTATCGGTCAGGGCTTTGCTGCAGGTAAAGCTGTTGAAGCGGTTGCAAGACAACCTGAAGCTCAAGGTGATATCCTTAAGATATTGCTCGTCGGGCAGGGTGTTGCGGAAACCACGGGTATATTCTCATTTATCATAGCTATTGTGCTGGTCTTCGTGAATCCACTTGTGCACATGATGTAAATAACGGTGCATTGTTCGTTTTATTGCAAACGGAGGTGACGGAATGACCCCTGAACTGACAGCAGGTCTGATTGAATTTAACTGGACACTACTGATGCACCTTGCTACGGTATTGGTGTTGTTTTTAGTTGTTAAGAAGTTCTTCTTTGAAAAGATACATGCTTTTATGGAAAATAGAGAACAGACGGTTAGAGATGCTTTCGATAATGCCGAATTGACCAATAGGAAAGCTGATGAAAAAATGGCGGCTTTTCAGAAAAGGATTGCCGGTGTTGAGAGCGAGGGCAGAGAGATTATCAGACAGGCGAAGATTAAAGCTGATGATCAGGCACTTGAAATTCTTGACAAAGCGAAGCAGGAAGCGGAAATGATTTTACAGAAAGCAAAGCGCGATGTTGAAAGAGAAAAACAGCTTGCCGAGACTGAAATGAAAGAGCAAATTGTCAATTTATCACAGTTGATGGCTCGTAAGATTTTGGAAAGAGAACTTACGAGGGTTGACCATGAGGGTATAATTGATGAGATTATATCGGAATCAGGAGTATCGCAATGGAAGCATTAACGATTGATTCGACTTACGGAAAAGCCTTGTTTGATGCGGCTCGGGATTTGGGCAAAGAGGATTTGATTTTACAGGAATTAGATGAGATTGTTGAAGTGATGCGAGCCGAGGAGGGCTTATGTAAACTCATGGAGATTCCGACGATTTCAGCTGCCGCGCGCAAAGAAGCGCTTGGAAAAATCTTTGAAGGGCGCATTTGCGATGAGCTTTTGAATTTTCTGTTTGTCCTTACGGATAAGCGCCGAACATTTCATTTTCAGAGGATTGTCAGACGATATCGTGATTTTTACAATGAAGCCCATGGATATTATGAGGGAGAGGTATATACATCTTTTGAACTTGATGAGCAAAGAATTGCTAAACTTGAGGAAGAAACCGGCGCTCTGCTCAAAGAGAATATAAAGCTGAAAAACATCGTGGATCCCGCAGTGGTGGGCGGCTTCAAAATCATGGTTAAGGGCAAAATCATAGATGCCAGTCTGCAAAATAAGCTGAAAAAATTAGCTGCGCTGATGGAAGCTTAATGTACGCAAGCGTAATGTGAAAGGAGATTGCAGATATGAATCTGAGACCGGAAGAAATAAGTGCAGTCATAAAGGAACAGATTAAGAATTACAAGAGTGAGCTTGAAATTTCGAACTTCGGTACGGTTATTCAGGTTGGTGACGGTATCGCCAGGGTATATGGACTTGAAAATTGTATGGCGGGTGAATTGCTTGAATTTCCGGGAGAAATCTACGGCATGGCTCTGAATCTTGAAGAGGATAATGTCGGTACCGTAATTTTGGGTTCGGACAGAGATATAAAAGAGGGAGATATAGTAAAACCCACGGGCAGAGTTGTCGAGGTTCCTGTGGGGGAAGCGATGATAGGAAGGGTTGTAAATGCGCTCGGTCAACCTATAGACGGCAAAGGTCCTATAAAAGCCGAAGCCTACAGACCTGTTGAAAGCCCCGCTCCCGGAGTTCTTGACAGAAAGAGCGTGCATGAGCCGCTTCAAACCGGAATAAAGGCCGTAGATTCCATGATCCCCATCGGGCGCGGTCAGCGTGAGCTTATAATCGGAGACAGACAGACAGGTAAAACGGCTATAGCTGTAGATACCATTCTAAATCAAAAAGAGGAAGATGTTATTTGCATATATGTGGCGATAGGACAGAAAAAATCCACAGTTGCGCAATTGGTTCAAACCCTGGAAGATAGAGGTTCATTGGATTATACGATCGTTGTGTCCGCGACTGCCAGCGATGTTGCGCCGCTACAATATATCGCACCTTATGCGGGTTGTGCTATAGGTGAGCACTTCATGCGGCAGGGCAAGCATGTGTTGATCGTATATGATGATCTTTCAAAACATGCGGTGGCTTACAGAGCCATGTCACTCCTGCTCAGGCGTCCTCCGGGGCGTGAGGCTTATCCGGGTGATGTATTCTATTTGCATTCCAGACTGCTTGAAAGAGCGGCAAAACTTTCAGATGCGCTCGGCGGCGGTTCGCTTACGGCACTTCCTATTATCGAGACTCAGGCGGGCGATGTTTCCGCATATATACCTACAAATGTAATATCAATTACCGATGGTCAGATATTCCTTGAAACGGAGTTGTTCTTTAACGGTCAGCGCCCTGCGGTAAATGCCGGTATATCGGTTTCACGTGTGGGAGGGAATGCGCAAATCAAGGCTATAAAGAAAGTTTCAAGCAAAATCAAATTGGAACTTGCACAGTATAGGGAGCTTGCAAGTTTTTCGCAATTCGGTTCGGATGTCGATCCCGAGACGAAGCGTAGGCTCGATCACGGGGAGCTGCTGATGGAAATTTTGAAGCAGCCGCAGTACAGCCCTATGAGCGTTGGAGATCAGGTGCTGATAATTTATGCTGCGGTAAACGAGCATCTGAAAGATATTCCTATTGAAAAGATTAAGAGTTTTGAAAAACAATTCCTTGATTTTGTCGGAACTCAATATCCGGATATTCCTAAAAAAATCCGTGAGTTGGGTGAAATTACCGATGGAATGGAGCAGCAGATTATAGCGGCTATTGAAACATTCAAGTCGGAGTTTAACAGAGGTTTTTAGTTCATATTTTCTTCGGAGGATAGAGTGATATGGCAAACAGTATGCAGGACATAAAAAGACGTATCCGCAGTGTTACCAGTACCGAGCATATTACCAATGCTATGAAACTCGTTTCGGCTGCCAAGTTGAGACGCGCCAAAGCGGTGTTTGAAAGAACCAATGAATATTTCCATTTCATTATAGAAGCAATTGAAAAAATGTTCGCCAATTCTTCTGAAATCCCGTTGAAATATCTTGACAACGGGAGCGAGCGGACGAGAACATGTTTTATTGTTCTCACGAGTTGCAGGGGGCTTTGCGGCAGTTTTAACGCGAATATAATCAAAGCCACCGAACACGAAATGGAGGGCGGCGGCGTTGCCGGGATTGTTGCAATAGGAACAAAAGGCAAGGAATATTTTTCACGCAGAGGATATAATATAATCAGTGAGTATCTGCTTCCCCCGGAGGATATTTCCTTTATTGAGACAAGGGATATAAGCAGACCTATCATAGATATGTATAACAACGAAGAGATAGATGAAATAAAACTCGTGTATATGGAGTATATAAGCACGCTCGAACAAAAACCGCGGGTATTCAGGCTTCTGCCTTTTGCGATCGATCCGGATCCGGAGGTGGGAACTCAAAATGTACAGGTTGATTATGAGCCGTCCGTTGAAGAAGTCTTTAATTATATGGTTCCGAAATACGTGGAAACAATGGTTTATAAGGCGATCGTCGAGTCCGCGACTTGCGAACATGCGGCGCGCAGGACTGCTATGGAAAATGCTACGGAAAATGCCAAGGAGATGCTGGACAGTTTGTCTTTGTTCTACAACAGAGCAAGGCAGTCGGCGATTACTAATGAAATAATTGAAGTTGTCTCCGGTTCCGAGGCGCAGAAATAAGGAGGATATGATGGCGAAAAATGTGGGTACAATCGAACAGATAATAGGACCGGTAATCGACATTAAATTTGATGAAAATGACATGCCGGAACTGCTCAATGCCATTGAAATTATGCTTGACGGCAGAAAAATTGTGGCAGAAGTCGCACAGCATATAGGCGACGATATGGCAAGATGTGTGGCATTATCGTCTACAGACGGTCTTTCGCGAGGAATGGAGGCCGTGGATATGGGTGCTCCTATCAGCGTTCCCGTAGGTCCCGAGGTGTTGGGTCGTCTTTTCAATGTAATCGGAGAGACAATCGACGACAAAGGAGAGGTCAATGCCGAAAAAAAAGCTTCAATACACAGAGCCGCACCATCTTTTGAAGAACAGGACACAACGGCACAGATATTTGAAACCGGTATCAAGGTAATAGATTTGATTGCACCGTATACGCGAGGCGGAAAAGTCGGCTTGTTCGGTGGTGCCGGCGTAGGAAAAACCGTGTTGATTCAGGAACTCATAAATAATATAGCAAAGGAGCATGGCGGCATATCCGTATTTGCCGGAGTGGGTGAACGTACTCGTGAAGGTAATGATCTCTATTATGAGATGATAGATTCCGGTGTAATTGACAAGACTGCCATGGTATTCGGTCAGATGAATGAACCGCCGGGGGCGAGAATGCGAGTTGCACTTACCGGACTTACGATGGCGGAATACTTTAGAGATGAAGCTGGTCAGAATGTTCTTCTGTTCATAGATAATATATTCAGATTTACACAAGCCGGTTCGGAGGTTTCCGCGCTTTTAGGGCGTGTGCCTTCCGCGGTAGGTTATCAGCCTACGCTCGCCACTGAAATGGGCGCATTGCAGGAGCGAATTACATCGACTAAAAACGGTTCGATCACATCGGTGCAGGCGATCTATGTGCCGGCGGATGATTTGACGGATCCGGCACCTGCAACCACCTTTGCGCATTTGGATGCGACAACGGTACTTTCCAGAGCGATAACCGAACTCGGAATTTATCCTGCGGTAGATCCGCTCGAATCGACTTCTCGGATAATGGATCCGATAATTTTGGGTGAGGAGCATTACAATACGGCAAGAAGTGTTCAGGAAGTTTTGCAAAGATATAAGGATTTGCAGGATATAATTGCAATATTGGGTATGGATGAATTATCGGATCAGGACAAATTGGTTGTAAACAGAGCCAGAAAAATTCAGCGTTTTCTTTCGCAGTCGTTCAGCGTTGCCGAGCAATTTACAGGCAATCCGGGGGTCTATCTGCCGCTTAAGGAGACGGTACGCGGTTTCAGGGAGATTTTGGAAGGACGTCATGATGATATCCCTGAAGCATTATTCCTGTTTGCCGGCGGAATAGATGATGTTGTTGAGCGATACGAGAAACGCAAGAAAGAGGGGACGGTGTAGTCCATGGCTGTTAATACTGTGAATTTAGAGGTGATAACTCCGTCTAAATTGTTTTACAAAGGGAATGTGGAAATCGTAATCTGTAGGACGCTCATGGGCGATGAGGGTTTTATGGCAGGGCACAGCTGGGCTGTAAAACTGCTCGATATCGGTGAACTGTGGATTCGTGAAGCGGGCAGCAAAACTTTCAAGATTGCAGCGGTTTCCGGCGGATTTGTAGATGTGCAGGAAGATATAGTAATATATACCGATGCGGCTGAATGGTCCGAGGATATCGATATGGAAAAAGCGAAGTCTCTCCACGACTCGGCACTCGCATTCATAGAATCGCACGGCAAAGCGGATTTGGAAGAAGACAGCGAAAATCTCAGGATGGCAAAAGCCGCGCTTTCCAAGGCGATAACGCGCATGAATGTTGCCAAGGGAGGCGCTCGTCGCAAGACCAATTAAAAAGATATTATTTTTTAATTGACTTTCATCTGATATAGTGCTATAGTCAGTATCAGGTTAAAAAATTGTGTTTTGCGTATATCGCAGCAGGTGGATTGTATGTTTACTTTTTTTGAACAGTTGAATTATTACTACTACTATCAGGGGCGCTCTGTCCTGTGATTTTCTTTCACGGGCGAGCGAATTTTGCGTTGCCCGTAGTCAAGTAGTATTTTACATCGTCTTCGGGTAGCCGGGGCGATTTTTTTATGTATGCATAATTCCGGTGATTCAGCAAAAATTCGACTGCAGATGAATGCAAACATTCAGTATTTTTAAGGAGGAAGAAAATGAAAACAATTAAATGGAATTCGGGCGAAAATTTGCCGTTGGAAATGCACAAGACCCGTATCGTTCAGAAACTGAATTTAGGGGAGCCGGAAGAAAGACTTAATGCAATGCGTGAGGCGGGTTTCAATACGTTTTTGCTTAAAAACAGAGATGTTTTTCTGGATATGCTTACGGATTCGGGTGTGAATGCCATGTCGGATAATCAGCAGGCCGCAATGATGCGGGCGGATGACAGCTATGCGGGCTCCGAGACATTTTTCAGGCTCGAAAAAGCTGTTCATGAGATGTTCGGTATGGATTTTTTCCTCCCGGCTCATCAGGGGCGTGCGTGTGAACATATTGTAGCACAGGCATTTGTTAAAAAAGGACAGGTAACCTTTACGAATTATCATTTTACCACGACTAAATCGCATATCATGCTGGCAGGCGGCAGCGTGGAGGAAATGATCGGCGCAGAGGGCTTAAAACTGAATTCGGATCATCCGTTTAAGGGCAATATGGATTTGGATGCATTGAAAGCGGGCATTAAAAAGCACGGTGCGGAGAATGTGGCTTTTGTAAGAATGGAAGCGGGTACTAATCTCATAGGCGGGCAGCCGTTCTCTCTTGAGAATTTCAGGCAGGTAAGCGAAATTTGTCATGAGAATGGAATAATGCTTGTGCTCGATGCAAGTCTCTTGTCGGACAATCTGCATTTTATAAAGGTGCGCGAAGCGGCGTGCCAGGATATGAGTATCAATGATATCTGCAAGGAATTCGGCAAATTTGCGGATTTGATTTATTTTTCGGCAAGAAAATTGGGTTGTGCCAGAGGCGGCGGTATCTGCGTGAAAAACGAAAAGAATTTCAAGATGATGCAGGGTTTGATTCCGCTGTTTGAGGGATTTTTAACATATGGCGGTATGTCGGTTAGAGAGATGGAAGCCATGGCTGTCGGCATTGAGGAAACCATGGATGAGGATATGATTTCTCAAGGTCCTATATTTATCGAGTTTATGGTGGAAAAACTGCTCGAAAAAGGGATTCCGGTCGTTACTCCGGCAGGCGGCTTGGGCTGCCATGTAAATGCGATGGAATTTTTGTCGCATGTTCCACAAGAGGAATATCCCGCGGGTGCGCTTGCAGCGGCAATCTTCATAGTGAGCGGTGTTCGCGGAATGGAGCGTGGCACGCTTTCGGAGCAGCGCGATGAAAACGGCGTGGAGCCGCTTGCGAATATGGAGCTGGTACGGCTTGCTTTGCCGCGCAGAGTTTTTACCATGTCACATGTTCTTTATGCCGTGGACAGATTGGACTGGTTGTTCAAAAATAGGGAGTTGATCGGCGGTCTGGAATGGACCGA
>CAUUCX010000052.1:0-7602 GCA_963543615.1 uncultured Eubacteriales bacterium
TAAGGATATTACCCCGAGGGCGGTTCTGTCCGTGATAAGCAAGAACAAGGAGGCGAAATGCAGCCCCCAGGATTTTATCCGCCTTGAGGGAGAGTCCTATATGGGCAGGCTTTACGGCGAACTGTATAAAAAATATGAGGAATATAAACGCGCGAATAATGCTATGGACTTCGATGATTTGCTCCTCAATGCGGTGCTGCTCCTTGAGAACAATCAGGATGTGCTCGCCTATTACGGTAATCGTTTCCGCTACATCATGGTGGATGAATATCAGGATACGAATCATCTGCAGTATCTTTTCATAAAGTATTTGGCGAATTGGCATGGAAATATCTGCGTTGTGGGTGATGATGATCAGTGCATCTATGAATGGCGAGGTGCCGATATATCAAATATTTTGAATTTTCAAAAGGATTTCCCGAAAGCAAAGCTGGTAAAGCTGGAGCGAAATTACCGCTCAAAAGGTAATATACTTGCAGCTGCCAATTCGACCATAAGCCGCAATCGCGGGCGCATGGAAAAAAAATTAAAAACCGTCAAAGACGACGGAGCGAAAATAAATTACAGGCTGGCACAGGACGAGCGGAATGAAGCGCAAAATGTTGTGCGGGAAATCATGCGTTTGATGCGAAACGGCGATGAAAACGGGCGCATGTATGATTATAGAGATTTTGCCGTTCTTTACCGCACCAACGGTCAGTCAAGGAATTTTGAAGAAGCATTTTTGCAAAACAATATCCCATATAGGGTTGTCGGCGGGATCAGGTATTATGAACGTGCGGAAATCAAAGATTTGCTTGCTTATCTCGCACTCATTGCGAATTTCAAAAATGATGTGGCATTCGAACGAATTATCAATAAGCCGTCAAGAAAAATCGGCGAAGTGACTGTGGATAAAATACGCACTTTCGCGGAGGAACGCGGCATTTCGATGTTTGAGGCGGTTGCACAACCCGATATTCGTGCGGAATTTTCTTCTGCTGTCAAGTCGGCACTCACCGATTTTGCGGAAATGATTTTGGAGCTGGCGCAAGATGTTTCGTCCGGCGAAGCGGTAACGGCGATATATGATGGAGTGCTTGAAAAGAGCGGGTATGTTAAGGCACTTTTAGATGAAAACAGCGTGGAATCCAATGCAAAATTGGCAATGCTTGAGGAATTCAGAAATGTAGTGGACGAAGATGGAGAAGGAGCACAGGTGCTTACCGATTTTCTGGCACGCGTTGCGATGATGTCCGATGTCGATAATCATGACAGTAATGCCAACGCCGTCACCTGCATGACAGTTCACAGCGCGAAAGGTTTGGAATTCCCGGCAGTATTTTTGGTCGGGCTTGAGGAAAATCTCTTTCCGTCCGTCCGCACAGGAACGCTTGAGGAAATTGAGGGAGAGCGCAGATTGTTCTATGTGGCGATAACAAGAGCGGAGGAAATAATTTATCTTTCCGGCGCAAAGAGAAGAACCGTATACGGCACATTCAAGCACAGGAGACCGTCAAGATTTTTGAGTGAACTTAAAAAAGAGTTGCTGTCAGGTGATGTAGCTCAGATGCGTTCTCGAGAATATAGTGTATACGACGATGAGCGCGCCTCCCGGATGCCTGAGGAGCGGATGCCGTTGCCGTTCGGCGGGGGCACGGGCGAGGTGTCAAGGAAAAAATACGACGGTGGATATGGCGGTAATGGGAAAAAAAGCGATATAGATATCGCCACATTCGCGCGGAGCGGTACAAGAGCAGACAGGCGCGCGGATGCGACAAAATTTTCGATAGGCGACAGGGTCGTTCATCCGCGTTTCGGTCGCGGCAGCATAACGGAAATGGATGCCGAAAAAAAATTGGCTGTAGTTGAATTTGATGAAACGGGTCGCAAGAAATTGGATATCGTAAAGTCAAAGATAGAAAAATCCATATAGAGGAGCGGGCATGGATATTAAATTGCAACGACTGCGGGAGCTTACGCGCATACTTGCGGAAGCTTCGGAGGCGTATTACACGAAAGACAGCGAAATAATGACAAATCAGGAATTTGACAAACTCCAGGATGAGCTTGTCGCTCTTGAGCGCGAATTGGGTTTTCATCTTCCCGAAAGTCCTACGCACAGAGTCGGAAGCGAGCCAAGTTCAAAACTGCCCAAGGAGCGCCACAAAATGCCCATGCAATCGCTCGCAAAGACAAAGAACTTGGAAGAATTGTCCGATTGGTTAGGGGGGCACGACGGTGTTCTTTCATGGAAATTGGACGGTCTTACTTTGGTTCTTACATATCAAAACGGCAGCTTTCAAAAAGCGGTAACTCGCGGAAACGGCGAGATAGGTGAGGTGGTGAGCCATAACAGGGACAGACTTGTGAATATTCCGCAGCGCATAGATCATGAGGGGGAATTGGTCGTGCGCGGCGAGGCGGTGATAAGTTATCCGGAATTTGAGCGAATAAACAGCCTGATAGTCGAGGGCGAGGGAAAGTATAAAAATCCGCGAAACCTGTGCAGCGGAACGGTGCGCCAGCTTGAGGCAAATCGTGATGAGGAGCGGAATGTGCGTTTTGTGGCATTTGCAACGGTGGATTCGGATAAAGCATATCGGAGCGAGGATTTGGCGAATTTGGCGAATTTGGGTTTCGAGGTTGTGGAGCATATGCTCGTAAACTCGGGAAATGTTGCGGAAAAAGCACTGGAGTTTGAGAAAAAAATTGGAGAAAATGAATTGCCGAGCGATGGACTTGTGCTTGAACTTAATGACATAGCATATGGAAAAAGTTTAGGGAGCACTTCCAAGTTCCCGCGGAATGCGATTGCGCTGAAATGGGCGGATGAGATGGCTGAAACCGTGCTCAGGGAAATAGAGTGGAGCGCCTCGCGAACGGGCATGATAAATCCCATTGCAGTGGTGGATCCCGTGGAGCTGGAGGGCACAACGGTAAGCCGTGCTTCACTGCATAATGTCAGCATAATGAGGGATCTCATGCTGGGGATAGGCGATACGGTGAAGATATACAAGGCAAATATGATAATTCCTCAAATTGCGGAAAATATCACTAAGAGCGCGACCGCCGAGCCGCCGGATTACTGCCCTGTTTGCGCAGCACCGACCGAGCTCAAAAATTCCGGCGGGGTGTTCACATTGCATTGTGCGAACCCGGATTGCGCCGCAAAGCATTTAAAGCGCTTTTCCCATTTCGTTTCACAGCACGGAATGAATATCGAAGGTCTTTCGGAGATGACGCTCGAAAAATTTATCGGGCAGGGATATATAAAGGAGTATGCCGACATTTATCGTTTAGACAGATATGCAGCGGATATAACTGCATTGGACGGGTTCGGGCAGCGCTCATATGCCTTGATTAGAGATGCGGTCGAAGCCGCTCGCCGTACAACCGCGGTGCAGTTGCTGTACGCTTTGGGTATTCCGAGAATAGGGCTCGCAAATGCAAAACTCATTGCGCGCGCCGCAGAATTTGACTTTGAAAAAATAATGCGATTTGATGTGCATGAACTGCTTGAAATACATGGCATAGGTGATATAATGGCAACGGACTTTGTCGAGTTTTTTCGGGATGCGAAAAAAATGGCGGAAATCAGGGAATTGCTCAATGAGATAAGTTTTGACGAGGCGGAAAAGGAAAGACTTGTCGATGTAGAGTTGAAGCCGCTTTCCGGCAAGGTGTTCGTGATAACGGGCGCATTAAGCCGCTACCGCAATCGCGATGAGATGACGGCGGATATCGAAAAGCACGGCGGAAGTGTGGCTTCGGCGGTTTCAAAGAATACGGATTTTCTCGTAAACAACGATGTCGCATCCGGTTCATCTAAAAATAAAAAAGCGAAAGAATTGGGGATTCCCATCATTACCGAAGAAGATCTGATAGAACGCATAGGCGGCGCATAAAGGAATATTCGCTTGTGCAAATATGCGTATAAATCGCCATTCAACGGATATAAACATTGTAATTCGGCAATGAAACGGAGCGTGCGGAAAAGTGAAATTGGAAGAGGGTAAATTAAAAACCGAATTATTGGAAAAGCACATCTTGGGCAATATCACTTATAAGCGCGATGATGTTTCGGTGCGCGCCGGAATCGGCGAGGATTGTGCCGTTATGGATTTCGGTTCACATGAAGCGGTGATTTCCATAGACCCCATAACCGCGGCAATCGAGAATATCGGTGAACTTGCGGTTCATGTGGGCTGTAACGATATCGCGGCAAACGGAGTTGCTCCGGCTTTTATCGTCCTGACCCTGCTGCTTCCTATAGGAACGGAAATCCCTGAAATAGACAGGATAATGAAACAGGCGGGATGCGCTGCAGCGAGTTTGGGCGTTGAAATAGTCGGCGGGCATACTGAGATAACATCTTCGGTTACACAGCCGATCATGATTATGGCAGCGATAGGCAAGCGATTGAAACCGGCGGAAGTGCGAATAGCTCCAAAAGCCGGTGACGGCATATATATGACGAAATACGCGGCGATGGAGGGGATAGGGATATTGGCGGCGGATTTTCCGCAGGAATTGAGTGCATTTTTGTCGTCATTTGAAATCGACGAGGCGCGCAAACTCCTTAATCACATAAGCGTTGTTCGCGAAGGTGTTATCGGTGGTGAATGCGGCATATCCCTGATGCATGATGCAACGGAGGGAGGCATTTTCGGTGCCCTGATTGAAATGTGCACGGTTGCGGGCACAGGTGCGGAGATAGATGTGGGCGCAATTCCGATTCCGAGCGCGGGAAAAAAGATTGCAGATGCATTGGGCATAGAAATTTTGCGAATGATTTCCAGCGGGTGTATGCTGATGGCGGTTCCCGAGGAGCTTGAACACATGCTGAACAGCAAAATGAAAGATGCCGGAATAAAGTTTACAAAGATTGGGAAACTTGTCGAGGCTTCGGGCGTGGTTGCAAACAGAAATGGTGTTCGCAGCATTGTGGAGCCGCAGGAAAATGATGAATTATACAAAGCTGTAAAAAAATTGACGGAGGAGAAAATATAGATGAATATGAGATTGCGCAGAGCGATGTCGGCTTTTCTTATTTTATGTTTATGCGCGGGACTTTCCGCCTGCGTAGATAAAAAAGAATCTTCAAAAACGGGCAAGCCTGAGAAACAAGTGGCGAGCGATTCAAAGGATAAAAACAAAGGCAAGCCTGAAAGGGGCAAAGAAGATGATAATAAAAAAATTGAAAAGAAAATGACTGAAGAAAAAAAGCGGAGCGAGGATATTGTCAAATTCATCAATTTTGGTGAATTGCCGCTCAAAGATCCTGAAAAAATCGCTGCGCTTTACGGTACTTATGAAAATGCTCTTTTCATAGGTGATTCGAGAACGGAAGGATTCAGGCTTTACTCCGGAGTGAACAATGCGACATTTTATTGCGCAAAATCCTTATCCGCATTAAAAATTGCAAGAGGCGGTGCGGTATCGGTAAACGGCAAGGAGATGACTTTGGAACAGATGCTCGGTACCGGAAAATTCCCCAAAATCTACATTTCGCTGGGGCTTAATGAGATGGGTAGACCGAATATCGACGGATACATTGCCGACTACACGAAAATAATAGAAATTATCAAGGAAAAGCAGCCCGAGGCGCGAATCTTTATACAGGCATTGATTCCGGTTTCGGAAAAGCGCTCGGCGCAGGGCGGGGTCGTAAACAATGAGCAGATTTACTGGTACAATGTGAATCTGGTAAAAATTGCCGAGCAAACAGGGGTGAGATATGTCAATCCCGATACTGCGCTCGTCGATGATACGGGTGCGCTGAAACCCGAGGCATCGACCGACGGGATCCATCTGACGGCTGAATATTGTAAAGTATGGGCGCAATATTTGGCGCAAATTTCGCTTTGTTAGGTATTATGTGCATTGGTTGAGTGATTGGAAGTGGAGGGATATTTCGCTATGATAATTGCTAAAAAGAGGATTGCGCCGGCTTTTATTATTTTTTTTGTGAGCATATTGCTTTTGACGGCATGCGGTGAAAGTACGGATAGCGCAAATTTGAATGTGAATCCGGAAGCGCTCGGCATGAAAATTCTTGAAGCGACGGAATTTAATGACAATATGAGCGAGGCGGATAGCGATATTATGCTCAATATGTATGGAATAGACGAGGAGCTTGTCGAGGATGCGTTTTTCTACACGAGCACGGGTGCTACGGCGGAGGAGCTGGCGGTAATCGTAACAAAAACACCTAATGATTCCGTGGATGCGGATGCCGTGAATGAGATTACGAAGTGTTTGCAGGAAAGAGTTGAAAAGCAGCGTGACGGGTTTGCGGATTATGTTCCGACAGAACTCACGAAACTGGAAAATCCGGCAATTTTATCGCAGCGCAATACGGCGGTTCTTCTCATCGCAGATGATACAAAACCCGGAATGGATGCATTTGAGAAGTATTTTATAGAACTTGACGGAGAAAAATAAGTGGTATTTAGCAGTATAACTTTTCTGTTTTATTTTCTGCCGATAAGTCTGGCAGTGTATTTCGCAACTCCGCCAAGAGGGAAAAATTTTGTGCTCCTTTTGGCGAGTTTGTTTTTTTATGCATGGGGCGAACCGATTTATATAGTCCTCATGGTCTTTTCCATATTGCTGAATTATGTATTCGGATTCCTTATTCATAATGCGCGGGGAGGGAAATCTTCAGCAAAATTGATGCTCGGTCTTGCTGTTGCGTTTAATCTCCTGCTTTTGGGCTTCTTTAAGTATGCAAATTTTTTAATAGCAAATCTCAACGTTTTTTTCGATATGGGGATTCAGGCGATAAATTTACCGCTTCCGATAGGCATATCATTTTACACCTTTCAAGCGATGTCATACCTGATAGACCTGTACCGGGGAGAAGTGAAACTACAGAAAAATTTAATCAATTTCGGCACATATGTTTCGATGTTTCCGCAACTGATTGCGGGGCCCATCGTGAAATTGAGAGATGTTGAGTCCTTTATAAATCCGCTTTCGCGGAGTCACAGCAGAGAAGATTTCGCTTACGGTGTTCGAAGATTTATAATCGGGCTCGGGAAAAAAGTTATTTTGGCTAACGGATCGGGAATGATTTGGACAAATATATCTTCGGGCGATTTTTCGGGGATATCGGTTTTTACCGCCTGGATAGGAATAATCGCATTTACATTTCAGATATATTTCGATTTTTCGGGATATTCCGATATGGCAATCGGTCTTGGGCGTATATTCGGATTCAAATTTCAGGAAAACTTCAATTATCCGTATGTGGCGAGATCGGTAACGGAGTTCTGGCGCAGATGGCATATATCTCTTTCCACATGGTTCAGGGAATATGTGTATATTCCGCTCGGCGGCAACAGAAAAGGACTTCGCAGACAATTTTTCAATATATTTTTAGTGTGGTTTCTGACCGGATTTTGGCATGGAGCGGCGTGGAATTTTATGCTTTGGGGGCTTTACTTCGCCGTGTGGCTGGTGCTTGAAAAATTTTTCTTAAAGCGCCTCATCGAGAAAATGCCGTCTGCAATCAGACATGTATATTTGATGCTCATTGTTATTGTGAGTTGGGGCATATTCAGCCTTGAAAGCGGCGGGGCGATAGCGGAGTATTTCAGGATAATGTTCGGACTTGGC
>CAUUCX010000053.1:0-6868 GCA_963543615.1 uncultured Eubacteriales bacterium
TCCCGCTGCAAGACCGTCTTTGGGAACCACGGTAAAGCTGCCGGATTTATAACTTTCAATACTTTCAAGTTTATCTCTGCTTAAAATAAAGGCATCCTTACCAGCTCCGGAAAGCTTAACATCAAGTTCACCTGTAGGAGCGGTACCGCCATTCCCCACCTCTACGACTTTAGGCGTTAGAGAAGAATAGCCCACCTTGGCATAGCCGAAATCACGCACACCGCGCTCCGTAAAGTATATCTCCCATGTACCTGCGGTCTCAAATTCCACATTGAAGCTTTCACTAAAATTATGTGGATTACTTCCTGCTCCGACCACCTTGATTTTTGCAGTGTATTTGCCAAGATCGAGTCCGATGGCAGGTGCCACCGTAAATGACGCATACTCACCCGCCGCAATGCCCGAAATGTTGTTTTCGCTTACTGTAAAGCTGCTATCAGGTGTGCCGTTCGTGCCCTCAACCTTAACTTTTAAGTCACCTGTTCCTCCTGTACCGGTGTTCCTTACACGCACTTCAATTCCTTGGATCGAGCTATAGCCTACAATGGCAGGATAAAACTCATATGTATCACTCCAATTGAGCGATATTCCATATGTTGGCGGGGCCTCTTTAACGACAAATGATACCTTGAATGCCTTTGTAGCGATATCGGGATTGTCGCTGCTCACCGCCACCTCGGCAGTGTATGTTCCGGGAGTGAGCCCCGTTTTAGGAACCACGGTGAATTCGGCGGATTCACCCCTTTGAATATTATCGAGTTTGGTTTTGCTCAAAGTAAATTTATTCGCATTAACTCCTAAAAGCTTAACATCAAGCTCGCCCGTATCACCTGTGCCGGTATTTGCGACTTTTACAGTGACAGGCTCCTGACCGCCATAGCCTGCGACAGCAGGAGTGAACTTATATATGCCTTTGCGATCAAGAGATATGCCGTAAAGATGATTAACAACGAATTTTACACTGAAGCTACGGCTTTCCACTTTTGCACCGCTTAAGGTAACCGTCGCCTCATAAACCCCGGGATCAAGACCGTTTTTAGGCGCTACGGTAAAGCGCGCTTTTTCACCTTTCTTTAGATCAGAAAAAAGCACATTATGGAACTCAAGCTGAAATTTATCCTTACCGGTTCCGGAAAGCTCAGCCTGCAAAGGTCCGGTGTTGCCCGTGCCGGTATTTGATACTTCCACTTTGAGAGGCGTTCTGTTCTTATAAACTGTCGCAATGCCGGGTTTGAATTCATGCTGCTCGGTTTGGCTCAGATTCACGCTGTAAGTCGCAGGTCCTGTCTTGAGATACTTAACCATGCCGAAACCATCCCCATCCCAAGATATCGCGCCCTCCTCCGAAGCCGCGTAGTTTATATGTACATAACGATCTGTCTGCATTAAGTTATCTTTGCTACAATTTATTGCCAGCCGCTGACCGATGGCGGTAAATTCACCGCCATATATTCTCAGTTTATGCGTAGAAACTCCTACACCCTTCTCTACGGCGGCAGCATCTGCGATAAATTTAGTACCGCCGAACATTGTAAATGATTTTTCCGCATCAACGCAACAGCTCTCCCGTCCACCTTTGCCGGTTTTTACAATAACGGTGCCGCCGTACATCTTCACATTTTCAGCAATTATACCATAACTGTAGCGGAAGGCTCCGGCAGCCTGCAATTCCAAGCTGCCATCCCCTCTGATACCGAGAGAGCCCTTATTAACATAAATGCAGTTGCCACTCTCTTGCGCGGCACAGCCTCGAATTTCATTGTTGCCATTGATCTCGATATCGAGATCAATCTCGGAATATATACCCGCGGTATGGGCGAAAGGTTTTCCTTCAGGCGTTGTTGTGCCGTAAATTTTCGCATTGTTCAAAATCAACTTCGCCGGAGCTGTCTCGGTAGCCGGAATGAACTGAACGGGTTTGCCGGCCTCGCCAAGTACATTGAGCATGTTTTTGCTCGTAACCCGGATACCTCCGACCCACACATCGTACTCATCAAACTTTTCAGAGCTTATCTTAACAAATTTATATGGGGCATAGTTGTTATTTAACGGTGTTACTCCATCCCAAGGGGCGGAATATTCGGCAGAGGGAGCCCTATTTACAATAACGCGACCATATTTCTCAATCTCGTTGCTCATAACAATTTCCGTGGCACCTATCGCTCGCTTGCTGCCTATAGCCGTGAGAGTACCTCCGTTCAATTGAAGCTTATCATGTATACGAAGGAAAATTGCCATATTCCCATATCCGTCTTTTGAAATTGCGGTAAAATCTCCGTTTTCTATCCGCGCTTTGTTGGTATCAAGAGCATAAGAGGGGGAATGAGTATTCTCACCTGTCTTTGCAATAACGGTGCCATTTTTCATCACAAAGTCGCGGCAAGATATTGCGGTAGTATTTCCGGATTTGCCGGTTTCAACATTCAGCCTGCCGGAACCTTTGATTGTAAGGGAGCCCGTACAAATACCCCAACTGCAATATTCCCCGTTATTTCCTGTTTTGATGGTGTTGTTCCCTTTGAGAACAAGGTCTATATTTTTGCGTGCATATATGCCGAAGATACCGTGTTTAGAATTATTATTTCCCGGATATTCAGGGATTCTACCCCCACTGATATGTGCATTCTTCAAGGTCAGTTCGCCGGTAAGATCCGAGATCCAAGTGTATTTCACACTACCGCCATCACCCAATACATCATCTTTATTAGCATCTGTGACCCGGATGCCTTGTACCCATACATCGTATTCTTCAGGCGCTGCAAATGATTTCATGGGCAGCCCGGGTAACAATCCGAAGACCATGGCAAAACTCAACGCTATCGCCAAAAATCTGCTGAACTTTCTTTTTACTTTCGTTTCGGTTTTCATTTTCTTTCTCTTGCCTCCTCCACCTATCAAGTTCACTATCCACCATATGAGAATTTCATTTGTCAAATGTATAACAACTCTGCTCAACTATTCTACCGTTTTTTCTCGGATAATGCCCTACCGAAAACAGTAGTTTTTATAAAAATTCCGTTTTTTTGCGATTTGTAATAATTTTATGTGAATTATCCGTCTCACTTTGTCAGCTTAATAGAAACGGAAAATTCGGGCATCGAGGATACCCTCATGCTCCCCTGCTGCCGATTCGGTCATCTCCCGAAGTAAAAGCAGGCCGCCCTTTTCCTGTATTTCATCTGTCGGCTGCTCGCCGTTATTTGTGAACACTGCATTTACAGAGTTTTTATCTTCGAAAAGCTCTATGAAAAGCGTATCTCCGTTCGCATGGCGAAGCGTGTTTGTAAAACATTCATGCATTGCAACGGCGATGATATGCTTTGCGGGTTCGGATTGCGGAAGTTCCCCGCTTATGAAAATCTTTACGCCGAGTTCCGCCGCCGTTTTTATGATAAGCTCATATTCATCCTGCGCCCTACGCTCCGGTTCGGACTTGAGAAAAGTCACATTTCTTTTCAGGCGATCCGCGATGCCCGCATAATCTTCTTCCGTGCCGCCATTTACGCAGTAATTCTTGATGGCAAGCAGATTGCTGCCGAATTCATCATGAATGCGAAGTTTTGCGCTCAACATCTCCTTTTCAGTGGTCAGGGCAACAATTTCTTCATTCAAGCTTGCAAGGCGATTTCCGAGCATAGTCAATTCTTTCCGCCTGCAGCGAAGTTTTTCAGTCTTATCATATACTTCCGAAATATCGGCAGCGATAAGCAATTTTACGGTATGTCCTTCGAATTCCACTTCATGCTCGACACAGCTCACCGCTCTCCCCGCGGAAAGAACAATCACAGATTGATCCAAATCGGAAATAATCCTGCACCCCTCAAGAAGCCGCCCCTCTCTCAGTTCTTCCAAAAATATTTTGCCGTTCCTCAGCGGCTTTCCCGTAACTTCCATGCAAAAACTCTCCATCGCAAAATTTGAAAGAAGAATCCTGCCATCTTCACTGCTATACATAATGCCCGCGGAAAGACTGTCGGTTGCTTCTTTGATCGACATTGCCGTAACGGTTTTTCTGCCATAAACTATCGCTTCTTTCAGCATATGGATTTCTACAACGGCAAGAACGGCGAACAGCATCACCGGAACGAAATCCGGAACGGAAAGAATCGCTTCGAGCATCCGCTTTTCACAGCGAGGATTGTATATGGCTATCATTAACTGCGGAACAATATACGCCACAAGGGTAACAGGCATAATGAGCAAATGTCGCTTAAAGCGTTTTTGGTGGGCTAACAGTGCCATAATATATACCGAAACAAAGAAAAGAATGATATATACAACTCCGATAAATGAATGAGAGCTTTCTTCCATAACGGAAGCCTCTGCAAAAAATCTCATCACTCCCGCCCCCTTTCAGCGAAAGCAAAAGCGATAATTATGTCACTTCGGTCTTTTATTATGGAAACATCTCCCGTAAAATCAACGCCGGAGATTTTATGCTCTCCGCTCCTCATATAAAAGTTATCGACATCCAAAAGCATGCGAACAAAAAGTGCATTTTCTTCGGCGCGAATCACAACAGTCATTCCTCTAAGCCTATCCATGCTCTCCTCGATAACGGCTTCTATGTTTTCATATGCGCAGATTATCATTTCCGCAGGATAGCTTCCTATCCCTGCAGATGATACAGCGGTCCGCACTCCGCACAAATGAAGATAAGTCAAGGATTCCGATATGGCGGAGCTGAGCTCAAGAGCGGTTAGACTGCCGCTGCCCGAAAGCATTTCCATATTGCTGCGCCGCTTTATAAATGCGCTGAGCACCGCAATTTCCGGAAGCGAATTTTCTTCATTAAGGAGCATATCTATCTTCTCGAGCTGCGGCTTGATTATCTGCGAAATCTTGTCGTAAAGACGGTTTCGAGTTTCTATCGCAACTCTTTCCTCTTTGATTCGTGTTTCTTCCCGCAGATAAGCATTACGGGCATCTATCTTTTGAGTTGTGTCTTCAAGCATTCTGTTCAGCTCATTCAACTCGGTGACATCCACAGCCCACTCCACACTGCCGCCGCATATAGATTGCCTGTGAATAACGGTATTTTCGCCGAAAGGGCATTTTGCAGCCTCGGTCAGGTAAACCGGATTGCCGAAAGCATCAAGAATAACGGCTTGAAGATGAGAAGATTTGAACAGTTTTTCGTAGCCCATATTTGCAGGAATAAGCCCCATCTGTATGCAAATCTCAATAACCGCTACCGCGCAAAAAACAAAAATTTCCCCGACATTATAAACTCGGCAAGGCAGTGAAAACAGCGAATACAGCTTTAACGGATAGAGAGCAAAATACACCATGCCTACCAGTACCGGAAACAGCGGAAGAAATCTGTATTTCCTTTCGGGGTACAAACTGCTCTTTTTGAGTATGATAGCAAGCGATGCCAACGACAGCGCATAAATGAAAAACTTTGCCAGATAGTAGATCCATTCCCGATTCTCATTCCCGCGGTCATCAAGAATCCCTCCGGAAAACGAATACGCCTGAAAATGGAGATCATTCGTCATTACTCCGAGTAAAATTACGACGCCCGCGGCAGCCGCTATCATAAAAATCGCCGGAAGTTTTTGATCTTTATCTCGGTTAATGGACAGGGCAATAGCAAAGAAGAAAAGCGTGCACACGATTCCGGGGATAAAATATGCATACCAGATATAACGCACAATCGTAATGTTTTCTTCAAAGAAATTGTATCTGATGATTTGCAGTATAAGATGCATAAGCAAAAAGATTTCCATGCAAAATATCAATGTTCGCAGGCGTTTGTCGGTAATGCGCCGCTGAATCGTTACGCCCCAAAGAACGAGCAATATTCCGCAGATAAACTGTGAGCCCGATTTGAAAAAATCAACGCCCCCGCCATAAAACATAATATGAGTTATACCGCAAATAAGGAATGCCGCAAGATACAAAACGATTAGGCGCTTCGCTTTTTTCGTGATTATCATATACGGCTCCTCCTCATGCTTTTTCCCGATTCGCGCGTATAACCGCCTGCGCCGCGGCAAGCCTTATGGAAAACAATTTGTATGGCGAAGATGTCACATAATTCATGCCTACATCATTGCAATAAGTTATAGTTGCAGGATCAGAAAGCAACTTGCCGCATAAACCGAATCTGATATTGTTTTTTTCAAGCTGTGCCTCTCGCATCGCATTTCTTATGATAAGCCCGACCCCATCTGTATCCATGCGCACAAAAGGACTGAATTTGCATATCCCGCTTTTAATGTATTTCTTGTAAATGTAGCCCTTATCGTCTTGCATTCCGAAAAGGCAGCAAGTCAGTTTATCGGCATCGAACAAAATAAAATCCGATATTGCCGCCAGTTCGCCGGCGATCAGAAGCGCTCGCGGCGATTCCATCATCACACCCACAGAATACAATATCCTTTGCCCCGATTCTTTGAAACAGTTATCGGCAATTTCATCAATCGCATTTCGCATCATTTCAAATTCTTTGGAAAATGCGATTCCGGAGATAAGGATTTTTATTTCAGGCATGATCGCCTGCTCATCAAAGATCTCAAATGCCGCCCCAAAAACGGACTTTATCTGCATTTCAAGCATCGAACAGCTTGAATCGCAAAATGATTTCGCCAAACTTATTGTGATTTCGCGATCAGCTGAAACTTCAAATATTTTTTTGAATTGCCGCCTGTGCATAGGCAATATTTCCATGATGATACTCCTGCGGGTTTCCGGATTTTCTTCCGCATTTGCGCGCCGCAACACATCATCAATTTGCTTTTCTTTCAGCATGGCATCGGTCCTGAAGTTACCTATTGCATTCGCACCCATACTTAACGCATATTTTAAATCTTCGGGATTAACCGCATTTGCCATAAACGCTATTTTCCTGATTTTGTACGAT
>CAUUCX010000054.1:0-6800 GCA_963543615.1 uncultured Eubacteriales bacterium
GAACATGATTTAAGAGAACGTCCGCCGATCATCACGGTAATGGGGCATGTCGATCACGGAAAGACATCACTGCTGGATGCGATAAGAAGCACGAATGTTACTGCAAAGGAATCCGGCGGTATCACTCAACACATAGGTGCTTCCGAAGTGCAGATAAACGGCAAACGAATCGTTTTCCTGGACACGCCGGGTCACGAGGCATTTACCGCCATGCGCGCTCGAGGTGCGCATATTACGGACATTGCGGTTTTGGTCGTTGCAGCGGATGATTCGGTAAAGCCGCAGACAATAGAGTCCATAAGTCACGCAAAAGCGGCGGGAGTGCCCGTTATCGTTGCGATTAACAAGATAGATAAACCTGCGGCGAATATAGATAGGGTAAAGCAGGATTTAAGCGAACATGATATATTGGTAGAAGATTGGGGCGGCGATACGATATGCGTTCCCGTTTCCGCCAAGACCGGCGACGGAATAACCGATTTGCTCGAGATGATTCTATTGCAGGCGGAGGTGCTGGAACTTCGAGCCAATCCGAACCGTCTTGCTTCCGGCACCGTAGTTGAGGCAAGGCTGGATAAAGCAAAAGGTCCTGTCGCCACATTGCTTGTGCTTAACGGCTCGATAAAGCCCGGAGACAGCGTGGTCGCGGGAGTGTGCGCGGGGCGAGTTAGATTGATGACAAATTTCCGCGGTGATACCATCAAAAAAGCGGGACCGGCGACCGCGGTGGAAATTTTGGGATTGGAAGATGTTCCTCAGGCGGGAGACGAATTTAATGTGGTAAAAGAGGATCGGGTTGCAAGACAAATTGCCGAGCAGCGAAAATCAAAGCAGCGTGAAGAGATAATGAAAAAGAATTCAAGCACATCGCTTGAAGATCTGTTCAGCAGCATTCAGGCAGGTGAGACCAAAGATCTGAATCTGATAATAAAGGGTGATGTGCAGGGATCTGTCGGGGCACTTGTCGCATCGCTTGAAAAACTTGCAGATCAAAATGTGCGGGTAAATATAGTGCATACCGGTGTAGGTACGGTTACGGAATCCGATGTAATGCTTGCGGGGACTACCGGAGCGGTAATCATCGGCTTTAACGTTCGTCCGAGCAGTGCCGTTCAGGCAAAAGCGGAGCATGACGGCATAGAAATCAGAACATATCGAGTAATATACGATGTAATAGATGATGTTGAAGCCGCTATAAAAGGCATGTTGGATCCTGAATTCAAAGAGGTTGTTTTGGGCGAACTTGAAATCAGAGATACTTTCAAAGTGCCGAATGTAGGAACCGTAGGCGGTGCATATGTTACAAACGGCAAGATTTTAAGAAATGCGGATGTGCGTTTGATAAGAGACGGAATCGTGGTGCATGAGGGCAAAATCGCATCATTAAAGAGATACAAGGATGATGCGAAAGAAGTCGCACAGGGATTTGAATGCGGTATCGGCATAGAGGATTATAACGATATCAAAATCGGTGATGTGATAGAGTGCTTCACCATGCAGGAAGTTGAGAGGGAGTAAAGGACTGAGTTGGCTAAGAATTACAGACCCGAAAGATTGGGCGAAGAGATACGAAAAATCATTTCGAATATGCTGTTAAAGGATTTGACCGATCCTCGTTTTTCGATGTATTTTCCCTCGATAACTGCGGTAGATGTTACAAATGACGGAAGTCTTGCCACCGTTTATATATCCATGCTTGCAGGCGGCGCGGAGGGTGCCGGCGAAAGCGGAAGCGGCGCCGCGGTCAGTCCGAGAGACGATTTGCTTGCGGCATTCAACGGCGCAAAGGGCATGATAAGAACACAGATAGGGAAAAGCGTGAAGTTAAGACATACTCCGGATTTGATTTTCAAGATGGATAATGCTCTTGAATACGGCAGACATATAGATGATATATTGCGGAATTTAGAGATAAAATCGGACGAAGAAATTTCAAGGCTGGTGAGAACCGGCGTTTACAAAGATGAATTCGAGGATGAGTAAGATGGAAAATTCCGAAGAATTGCTGTTAAAAATATGGGATTCACTTGTGAATTCAGAAAATGTGCTTATCTTCCCACACGATTTGCCCGATGGTGATGCGATCGGCAGCTCGGTTGCCGTTGCGCGCTTAATGCGGGGACTGGGAAAGAAAGCATATATACTCGTGGACGGGAAAGTTCCGGATAATTTGAAATTTTTGGATTATGATGATTTCTTTATCAGCGATGAGGAGCAGTGCGCACGATTGTATCCGAATTTGGATACGGCGATTATGTTGGACGGTGGTGATGAGAGCAGGATTTCCACTCGCGCGGAAGTTTTTCTCTCCGCAGATAAAAGGCTTTGCATTGATCATCATAAGACGGAAAGCAAGAAAATTGCCGATATAAAATATTGTGACAGCAATGCCGCAGCCACGGGACAACTCATATACAGAATGTTGAAGTTGGCAAATGTCGAAATAGATGCCATGACCGGGCTTGCAATCTTCACCGCTATAATGACCGATACGGGCTGTTTTCAATACAGCAATACCACGCGTGAGGTATTTGAAATTGCCGGGGAACTGTATGATATAGGAGTGGATTTCCAAAGGGCGGTAATTGCCGTATACCAGTCGAATAAACTTGCCAAGGTGAAATTGCAGTCGGAAGTGCTTTCACAGCTGGAGCTTCTGTGCGGAGGTATGATCGGATTCGCATATGTATCACAGGAGATGCTCGACAAAACCGAAGCTTTGATGGAGGACAGCGAGGGTGTTGTTGAACAGATAAGGAATATCGAGGGCGTGGAATTGAGCTTTTTGGTAAAGGAAATGGAAGAAGAACTTGTAAAAGTGAGCATGAGGGCAAAGTCGCATATTGATGTTTCCCTATTTGCGGAACGATACGGCGGAGGCGGTCATATGCGCGCCGCGGGATTTTCACTGGAACTTCCGCTCGCTGATGCACTGCCGATGCTTAAACTTGCCATTTCCGAATATGTAAATGAGGGCTACGGCAAGGCATTGTGCGAGTAGAATGTGTGATATGATTCGGCTGCAAAGGACAGCAGGAAGCAAGAAATGTTAAGCGATGAAAGCAAGGGGATTCTTCTCGAAAGAGGAGCGATAATAAATTTGAATAAACCTGTGAAAATGACCTCACACGATTGCGTAGCAAAACTGCGGGGGATTTTAGGTATTCGTAAAATAGGGCACACCGGCACATTGGATCCCATGGCGACCGGTGTTTTGCCGATGTGCATAGGCCCCGCAACGAGGATAACGGAGTATCTGGACTTGGATTTCAAGTCTTATCGCTGCGCCATGTTTTTAGGTATGAATACCTCCACCTTGGATATTTGGGGAGAAGTTCAAACGGATGAGAGAAGCGGTCTCAGACCGTTTTTTAAGCGAAATCCGGAGCTGGTGCGAAACAGGGTAATGGAAGCGATCGATAAACTGCAAGGGAAAATCACCCAGTATCCTCCGATGTATTCTGCGGTCAGAGTTGACGGTAAGCGCCTTTATGAGTATGCACGCGAGGGGATTGAAGTTGAAACGAAACCGCGTGAGGTCTTTATCAAGGAATTGAAATTGATCGATATCGTAATTGATGACATGGTGGTTGTGTTTGAGGCGGTGTGCTCAAAAGGGACATACATAAGAAGCTTATGCGCGGATATAGGGCGTGAAACCTGTTGGGGCGGCTGCATGGCTGAATTGGTGCGTACCGCAAGCGGCATTTTTCAAGTTCAGAACGCTGTTAAGTTTTCACAGATACAAACGATGGATGAACGCCAATTCTTGGGAATTTGCACAAATCTTGAAGAAGCTCTGCCCGCATTCGGAAAAATACAAGTAGATGAGGTGCGCGGTGCGTTTTTCAGGAATGGCGGGAAATTGGCATTTCGCCACTGCGATTTCATAGAAGAACCCGAGTATGCACAGCAGGATATGCATTTGGAAGTTCGAGAGGATTTCAAACATGCGTATCGAATCTATGAAAAAGGCGAGGGGAAAGCCGAGCCTGAATTTTTAGGTATAGGTATAAAAGATGATTCAAAAGGAATTATAGTTCCTGACAAGGTATTTAGAAGATGAAGATTTTTACAAATTTGGATAATGCTGAGCATATACAGGCGACGGTCATTGCGCTTGGGAATTTTGACGGTGTGCATATGGGGCATCGCGATCTCATACGGCAGGCGGTCAATTATGCAAAAGACAGCGGTTTGCGCGCAGCGGTGTTTACCTTTTCAAATCACCCGCGTGAGCTTATAAGCGGCGATCGCGTTCAAAACATTACACCCTCCTATGAAAAAGCGGCGATCATAAAAAAGTTGGGCGTGGACTATATATTTAATGTGGAGTTCACCGATGAAATCCACATGATGAGTCCGGAGGATTTCATCAACAAGATTTTAATTGAAAAAATGCGCATGCGCCATGCTTTCTGCGGTTTTAATTATCGTTTCGGATTTCAGGCGGCAGGGACATCACAGACACTGTATGATATGGGTGCGGCAAGCGGATTCGGCGTAAATATCTTGGATCCCTATAAAATAGAGGGACATGTTGTAAGCAGTTCGCTCATACGCAAGTTGGTTGCAGATGGCAGAGTGGAAGAATGTGAAAAATACTTGGGCAGGCATTACGCGGAAAGCGGGATAGTGCAGCTCGGCAACAAAATCGGTAAGTCATTCGGATTCCCGACCTGCAATACATATCCGTGCGAGTGCATGATAACTCCTCCAAACGGTGTATACATCACCTTCTGTATCCACGACGGGGTTAGATATCCCGCGATTACCAATATAGGTGTAAAGCCCACTATTGGAGATGATTACAGGAAAAATATGGAAACACATATATTTAATTTTAATAAAGAAGTATACGGTGAAACCGTTCGCATCGAGTTCATAAAGAAAATGCGTGATGAAATAAAATTCGGCACAAGAGAAGAACTTATTACACAGATTGAAAGCGACTCGGCGGAAGCCCTTGAATATCATCGAAACACAGAGAATATTATAGAATAAAAATTCGTGAAAAAAGGCATAATAGGTGGACAGAAAGGTGAATTTGTGATAACATGACTCGTGTTGTAACCGATACGCAGTTCTTCGTTTCTCCGGCGGGTACCGGGTATCGGGGGTTGTTTTGAAAGGAGAAATAAAATGATTACACAGGAACAGAAAAAGGAAATTATTCAGAAGTTTCAGTTGAAAGAGGGAGATACGGGTTCGCCTGAAGTGCAGGTTGCTATCTTGACTTACAGGATCAACGATTTGAATGAGCATCTCAAGATTCACAAAAAAGATCATCATTCGAGGCGAGGATTGCTCAAAATGGTAGGTCAGAGAAGAAATCTCCTTAATTATCTCAAGGATAATGATATAGAAAGATACAGAACTCTTATAGCGGAGCTGGGACTCAGAAAATAAGCTATTTTGTTGTATGGACGGAGCAGGGTATCGTATCCCTGCTTTTTCATATATTTCCAAGAGGTTTTTAGTGAATTAACAGGAGGTAGTTGTTAATTATGAGGTATGAAGATTACAGAGTTTTTAAGACGGCGGTGGGCGGCAGGCTTTTACAGCTTGAAATAGGCAAGGTCTGCGAAATGGCGAACGGTCAGGTCATGGTGCGTTATGGCGATACGGTGGTAAATGTTACCGCGGTTATGTCTGCAAGCCCAAGACCCGATATCGACTTTTTCCCGCTGAGCGTGGATTTTGAGGAAAAGATGTATGCGGCGGGCAAGATCCCGGGCGGCTTTATAAGGCGCGAGGGCAGGCCGAGCGAGCAGGCGATATTGAATTCGCGATTGATAGACAGACCGATCAGACCGCTGTTCCCGAAAGGACTTTTCAATGATGTGCAGGTGGTGGCGACCGTTATGTCGGTTGACCCGGATTGTCCTGCTGAAATCGCGGGAATGATAGGTTCATCTGTAGCGCTTGCGATTTCGGATATTCCGTGGGACGGTCCAACGGCTTCAGTTCTTATCGGTTTGATAGATGGCAATTTCATATTGAATCCGACGAGTGAACAGAAAGCGGTATCCGATATGCATTTGGTGGTTTCCGGCACAAAGGATGCTATCATGATGGTCGAGGCAGGCGCGAAAGAAGTAGGCGAAGCCGTTATTCTGGATGCTATCATGTATGCACATGAGGAGATAAAAAAAATAGTCGCATTTATCGAGGAAGTGGTGGCTGAAGTGGGCAAGCCTAAAAAGGAAATCGAATTGAAGCAGGTGGATTCTGCTCTCGATGCCGAGGTCAGGGCTTTTGCCGAAGAAAAAATGCGTGCCGCTATCAAGACATTTGACAAGATGGAACGCATGGAAAATATGGATGGCGTGGACAGCGAAACCAAGGAGCATTTTGCGGAAATATATCCGGAGGGAGAAAAGGATATATCGCAGGTGTTGTATAATATAAGAAAAGAACAGGTGCGTTCGCTGATATTGGATGATGAGATACGTCCGGATAACAGAACGCATACGGAGATCAGGCCGATTTGGTGCGAGACCGGGGTTCTCCCGAGAGCACACGGTACGGGACTTTTCAAGCGAGGTCAAACGCAGGTTATGTCGGTAACCACATTGGCTCCGGTGAGCGAAGCGCAGATGATAGACGGCATAGGTGATGAGTATGAGAAGAGATATATGCATCACTACAATTTTCCGCCTTATTCTGTAGGCGAGGCTCGCCCTATGAGAAGTCCGGGCAGGCGCGAAATCGGACACGGTGCACTTGCGGAACGTGCGCTTATTCCGGTATTGCCGAGTGAGGAGGAGTTCCCTTATGCAATCAGAGTTGTTTCCGAG